>JBJONS010000023.1:0-7196 GCA_046051725.1 Pseudomonadota bacterium
ATCCCAGCGCATGGGCCCGGCTGCAGTCGAGCGCGTAGCGGCGGTCGTGGCCAGGCCGGTCGGCGACCGCCGTGATCAGCGCGGCGGGGCGGTCGAGGATTTCGAGGATGGCTTGCAGCACGCTGATGTTGCTGCGCTCTTGGCCACCGCCGAGGTTGTAGGCCACGCCGCAGGCCCCCTCGCGCAGCAGCAGCAGCAGCCCAGCGACGTGATCGCTGATGTGCAGCCAATCCCGGACGTGCAGGCCATCGCCATAGAGCGGCATCGGCTGGCGGTCCCAGGCGGCGGTGACCATCCGGGGGATGAGCTTCTCGGTGTGCTGACGGGGCCCGTAGGTGTTGCTGGCCCGGCTGATGATCACCGGCTGGCCATAGATGGCAAAAGCGGCCTGGGCAAGGTGATCGGCCGCCGCCTTGCTCACGCTGTAGGGGCTGCGGGGACGGAGCGGCGCGTCTTCAGACCAGGGGGGATCGTCGAGGCCGAGCTGCCCGTAGACCTCGTCGGTGCTGGCGAGCAGCACCAAGGGGTCGCAGTGGCGCCTGGCCGCCGCGAGCAGCCGCTCGGCGCCGATGGTGTTGCTGACGAAGAACAGCGCCGGGGACGCCAACGAGCGGTCGACGTGGCTCTCGGCGGCGAGGTGGACCACCGCGTCGGGCTGAAAACCCGAGAACGCGAGGTCGAGATCGGCGTCGACCGCGACATCGCCGACGAGCAGCCGGTGCCGGGGCTCGCCGTCGACCGCGGCGAGGTTGTCACGACGGCCGGCGTGGCCGAGCTTGTCGAAGCTCAGCACCTCGACCTCGGGATCCGCGGCCAGCAAGGCCTCGACGAGGTGGCTGCCGATGAACCCCGCCGCGCCGGTCACCAGCACGCGGCGGTGCCGGCGCGGGGGCAGGCCAGGGGCGGCGGTCGGGGTCGGCATGCGGCGCTCCTCGGGCGCGCCCGGGGGCCGGGCGCGATCCCGAAGCCTATGCCCCAGCGGGCAGGAAGGCGAAGGCCTCAGCCGTGCGGGCGCGCCCATCGGCCAACAGCGGCGTGCCGTGGCACATGCTGACCTGGCCGATGTCTTCGGCGAGCAGCAGGTCGAGGCTGGACCGCAGGGCCCGCGCGTCTTTGAGGTACATCCACTTGAAGATGTTCGTCGGGCCGTAGCGGCCGGCCGAGCCGACCCAGCGCAGCATGGTCGCGCCGAAGCTGGGCGGCAGGTCGACGAGGTTGAAGACCAGATCGGCCGTGATCAACGTGCCAGACGGCTTGTGCAGCAGCACCGACTCGTCGAGGTTCGGCAGACCGCCGACGCGCAGCAGCGGCAGGTCGGCGCCAAAGCGCTGATCCCAGCCCGCGCTGGTCGGCAGCAGCGCGTCGGGCGCGCCGCCCAGCTTCTTGTCCATGCCGGCGGGGGCGTGCAGCCGCGCGCCCGGGAAGGCCACGACCGCCGCCCGGGCGAAGAGGTGGTGCTCACGGTTGGGCGCGACGACCGCCCGCACCGGCCCCAGCGCGCGGATCGCGTCGACATCGGCCGGGGTCAGGGCGCCGGGCGCGTGCAGCACCAGCCCGCCGTCGTCGAGCCGGATCACCGTGGTGCGCGTGCCGATCGGCAGGCCGCCGGGCGCGTTGAGCGCGTGCGCGAGGGTCCACAGGCCCGCGGCGGGGCGGTCGGGGATGAGCGGGAGGAGGGGCATCGGCGCTCCATCGCGGCGGAGGTGGGCCCGCCGTCGCGTCGAGGATAGGACGGGGCGCCCAGTTCGTCAAGCTGCTTGACGATGTGCCGGAGCGCCGATGTCCCTGCCCACGCCTCCCCCGGGCCTCGCCGCCGAGAAGGCCCAGAACCTCGGCCATCTGCTCTTCCGCACCGCGCGGCTGTTCAACGAGCTGGCCGTCGCCCGCCTCAACCGGCGGCCGGGGCTCGAGGCCCTGCGCCCCGCCCACATGCAGCTGCTGCCCCACCTCGATCTCGCCGGCACCCGCCCCGCCGAGCTGGCCCGCCGGGTGGGCCTGAGCCGGCAGGCGGTGGGGCAGCTCATCGACGACCTCGACGCGCTCGGCGTGCTGACCCGCATCCCCGATCCCGCCGACAAGCGCGGCAAGCTCGTCGTCTTCACGCCGCAGGGCGCCGCGGGCCTGCTCGAGGGGCTCGCCCACCTCGCCGCGCTCGAGGCCGAGCTGCGGGCCGGGGCCGGATCGGACGTGATTGACGCGCTGAAGGCCTCCCTCGCGCAGACCCTGCCGGTGGTCGAGGGCATGTGGGCGGCCGCGACCGAGGGCGCGCCCGACCGGCCGCCCGCGGCCCCTCCCCTTAGAAATTGACGACCAGCTCGCCCGAGACGCGGTCTCCCATCGTGTCGAGCAGGCGGGTGGTGGCGGCCGCGCCGTCGGGGGCGCGCACCCCGCGGCGCTCGTAGTCGAGCAGCAGGTTGACCTTCTCGCCGAGCCCGACGGTGGCGTTGAGGGTCCAGGTCTGGAAGACCCGCGTGTCGACCGGCGCGTCGGTCCAGCGGCGCATGCGGTCATAACGGAGCCCTCCGCCCAGATGGACGCCGTCCCCCACAGGCCGGGTGTAGTGGGCGAAGGTGTTGCTGGCCCGGGCCTGCGCCTCGCCGAGGATGACCACCTCTTGGCCGGGGAACGGAAGCCGGAAGCCCGCGTCAATGACGCCCTGCGCGTCAATCAGCTCGGATCGCAGGTGCAGGCCTTCGCGCTGCAGGCTGAGGCCCGCGCCCCTTCGCCGGCGGTCATGGCGCTGCGGCGCGGCGTCCGCGGCGGCGGCGGTCAGCGCGGGGGCGACGAGGCGGCTCCCCTCCTGCCACCAGGCGAAGGCGACCAGCTCGTCGCGCCGCGGGTCCCTCCGCTCGCCCTGCCCCCACAGCGTCGCGCTGACCCTCCCCGTGAGGTCCTTGTTGTCGTCGACGTCGAGGCCGCCCATCCTCCCGTTGCTCAGCATCAGCGCGTAGCTCAGGCCGCCGCCGCCGATGTCCTGGTGACCCCAGGCCATCGCGCCGACGTCGCGCAGCCCCGACGCGCCGCCGGTGTAGGCGCCGCCCTCGACCGGGCTCTCGAGCATGAGCGCGGCGAGCCCGGTGGAGAAATTGACGAAGTGGGCGGCCTGCGGGTTGCTCTCGATGGCCTCCTCGGCCGTGGGCAGCTTGAACTGGCCCAGCCGGAGCTGGGCGAAGGACGCGACGCGCAGGTTGGCCGCCGCGTCGGTCAGCACCACCGGCGCGGTGCGGGTGAGCTGGTTGTCGCCAAACTCAGCCGAGATGGCGTAGCTGACGATGTCGTGGGCGCCGGGCACCACGCCGCGCAGGCCAAAGCGGGCCCGCTTGACCGAGAAGCCCCAGGTGGCGTCGCCGGGGCCGACCCGGTTGAAGCTGGGCAGCTCGCCTTCGAGATCGCCGAGCTCGGCCGGCAGGCCCTTCGCCGATCCCCCGCCGACGACGCCCTCTGCCACCGCCTCGAGGAAGCCAGTCGCCCGCGGCTTGGGGTCGGCGCCCGGGGCCTCCTCGCCGAGGATGCGCAGCCAGTCGGCGGCCTGCGCGGGGCCAGCGGCAAACACCAGGGAGAGGGCCGCGATCCAGCCGCGCGCACGGGGCGGGCGACGGGCGGAGGAGGGGCTGCGGGCAGACATGGGTGCGCTCCAACAGGTGTGGAGCAGCGCCAGAGCAAGGCCCGGGCCAAGACCAAGCCATTGAACGGATTGACCGAGCCAGGGCCGCTGGCCGAGATGTTTCGCCGTCTTGCGGCTCGGCGAAACAGACCTGAACCAGGCCGCCGGTCAGGGCCCGGGGCTGAGGTAGCCGAGGGCCTCGAGCATCGCGCGGGTCTCGAGGCCCGGCGCGGGCGCGAGGCCAGGCGGCTTGGGCAAGGCGCTGGGGCTGATCCCGGCGGGGGCCGGCCAGAGCTGCAGCTCGAGCGGATCGCCGACCGCGCTGGCCTGCCCGACCGGCTCCCAGCAGCTCGCGACGACGTGCAGGTCGTCATCGCGCCGGGCGACCGCCAGCAAGCCGCCCAGGGGCTGGGCCCCGCGGGCCAGCGGCGCGGGGGCCAGGGCGCCGGCGCTGGGGCAGGCCTCGGCCTCGCCGCCGGCGCTGCGGGCCGCGGCGCTCCAGACCGGCCCCTCGGGCGCGAGCCAAGTGCGGCGCCCGGGCAGCGGCGCGCCGACCAGGGCGAGCAAAGTCGGGAGCAGGTCGACCGTGCTCACCGTGCGCCGCTCGACCCCGGGGGTCAGCCCGGGAGCCCGCACCAGCAGCGGGACCCGGGTGCTCGCGCCGCTGGCCAGGACCCCATGCGAGAAGTGCAGCCCCTGCTCGCCCAGCGACTCGCCGTGGTCGCCGACGATGACCAGCACGGCGTCCTCGGGGATCTCGGCGAGCAGCTCTCCGATGATGGCGTCCAGCTCTTCAATCTCGGCGAGGTACAGGCGGCGCCCCCGCTCGACCACCGCCGGGTCCATCGGGCGCCCAGGCCCATGCGCCCGCATCAGATCGGCGGTCTGGACGACCTCGTCGACGCCCAGGCCCCACCGTGCCCGGGCCTCGGCCCCCGGGGTGTACGGCCAGTGGGCGTCAAAAAGGTGGACCCAGGTCAGGCGCGGGCCGTGGGCCTTGGGGATGGCGCGCAGCACGTCGACGGTGGCGCGCCCGGGCCGGCTGAAGTGGTCGGGGTCGACCGGCCGGTGGCCCAGCGCGCGCAGCAGGGGGTGGCCCACCGCGAGGCGCTCGGCGAACACGCTGTCGTACACGTCAAAGCCGCGCGAGAAGCCCGCCCGATGGCCCAGCACGCCCACCGAGACCACCCCCACCGTCTCGTAGCCGTGGGCGGCGAACCAGCTCGGCAGCCACGGGAGGGGTCCACCGTCGGGGCCCCGCGTCGGCAGCGGCTCGCCGTTGTCCCAGACGCCGTGCTCCCAGGGGGTGTGGCCCGAGAACAGGCTGGCGTGGGTCGGTCCGGTCAAGGCGGCGGGGGCGTAGGCGCGCGAGAAGACCCGCGCGCCCGCCGCCAAGGCACGCAGGTGGGGCGTGGCCGCGGCGCCCAGGCCCTCGAGGCCATCGGGCTCAATGAAGTCGAAGACGTCGGCCCGCACGGTGTCGAGCGTGAGGAGGAAGACCGGCGGCTGGGCGGCGAGCGGGAGTGGCGCGGGCCGATCCGGCGCGCCCCGCCAGGAGAGGGCGGCCGCGCCGAGCGCGCAGGCCCCCAGCGCCCAGGGCACCAGCTCGGCCAGCGCGCTGCGCAGCAGGGCCAGGGCGGCCAGCACGGCGGCAGCGGCGAGGACCAGCCAGGTGGGCGCGACGTGAACGACCGCGCGGCCGGTGACCGGGAGGGTGGCGGCGAGGCCGAGCGCCGCCAGCGGCAGCAGCACCGCGGCGAAGGCACCCCGCCCGCGGCCGACCACGCCGGCCAGCACGCCGATCGCGAGGCCCGCCAACGCGACCCCCTGGGCCGCCCCGGCCCGCTCAGCCGCCGAGAGGTGCACGCCAGGGTTGCTCGGCCACGCGAAGGTCGCGAGCCCGGCCAGGGCCGCGCCGAGCACGGCCGCGCCGAGCGTGAGCGCCGGCCGCCACGGGGCGCGCGGGCCCGCCGGCGGGCGCCCAGCCGTGGGCATCAGCGCCGCTTGAGCTCGAAGGGGCCCCAGTCTTCGCCGACGACGCAGGTGCCCTCGAAGGTCTGATCGCTGAGCTCGCCCTCGAGATCGAGGCGGCCCTGCTCTTTGCCCTTGGCCTCGAGCGCCGCGCCGCTGTTCTTGCGCGCGCCGGAGATCATGAGCTCGACGAAGAACTCGCCGAGCAGCGGATCGGTGATCTCGGCGTCGCCCTCGCCGGTGACCTCGCCGCGGTCATCCTCTAAATCGAGCTCGAGCGCGTAGGCCACGTCGCCGGTCGGGGTGTAGGTCGTGCACGCGCCCGACCAGCCGCCGGTCAGGTTGGGGCCCAGCGCGGCGCAGCCGCCCAGCAAGGAGAGGAGGGCGCCGGCGACCAAGGGGCGAAGGGACTGCGAAGGGGACATCGGGGCTCCACGCGGGCGGCGAGGGGGGCGGTGCGGAGGGGGCCGCTCAGTCGTTCTCAGCGTCGGGCGCGATCATCTTGACGCCGCCGACGAAGCCTTCACCCTGGTCGACGAAGCCGCAGCGGCCCTCGACCGCGCTCAGCTCTTCGTTCACTTCGCCGATGACGCGGACCGTGATGGTGTAGCCGCCAGCCACGCCGATGACGTCGACCATCACGCGCTCGTCGGCGCGGGAGCCCGCGGCCTCGCCGGTGAAGGTGTACTCGTTGAAGCGGAAGGCGCCGTAGCCGAGCACATCGCCCTCATCGCCCTCGATGACGGTGAACTCGATGGGCAGGGCGAAGGCGTCGGCGCCCTCGCCCACGTTGCAGGTGCCCCGGAACTGACCCTCGAAGGGGGGCGCGCCGCAGCCGGCGAGGCCCGCAGCGGCGAGCAGCAGCGCCGCACGCGCCCCGCCGCGGAGGGCGTCGGTGGATCGCGGGGCCCGGCAGAGCGCCGGAGAGGGAGAGGTGGCGCGGGGCATGTGGGCTCCAGTGCGGTCCGCTGCGGCGGTGCCGCGTTGTTACCCGCTCGACCGGTGGACCGTCAACCGGCCCGGCGCCCGGGGGCGCCCGGCGCCGACACCGTCGTTTAGGTCAACGATTGACCGAAAATAAGTACGCCACCCCAGGTGCGCCCTGGTTAGCACCGCCGCGCGGGGCGCCCACCCGCCGCCCCAGAGCGGCGCCCTGGTGTAGGCTGCCCGCCCGCGCCGGCTCCTCCGCCGCGCCCCGCACCCCTGCGCCCAAGGTGCCCCGATGTCCCGCCCCCTGACCGCCGCGCTGAGCCTCGCGCTGGTCGGCGCCTGCGCCAAGGCGCCGTCCGCCGTGACCGCGCCGCAATCGTCCGCCGCGCCGAGCATCCCGTTTGAGAAGTACGAGCTGAACAACGGCCTCGACGTCATCCTGAGCGAAGACCACTCGGTGCCCTTCGTGTGGGTCGAGGTCTGGTACCAGGTCGGCAGCAAAGACGAGCAGGCCGGCCTGACCGGCTTCGCCCACCTGTTTGAGCACCTGATGTTCCAGGGCTCGGCGCACATGAACGACGACTACTTCGTGCCGCTGCAGAAGATCGGCGCCGAGGTCAACGGCACGACCAACACCGACCGCACCAACTACTACGAGGGGGTGCCGTCCGAGCAGCTGCCGCTGGCGCTG
>JBJONS010000024.1:0-4539 GCA_046051725.1 Pseudomonadota bacterium
GGTGAGCGCCAAGCGCGGTTTGGGGGTCAAGCGCACGGTGGCGCGCTTCATCTCGAAGACCACCGGCCTGCCGGTCGAGGTGCCCGACCACGACGCTTCTGACTACAGCGAGAACAAAGACCTCAAGAAGATCAAGGCCTCTGTCGCCCAGGCGCTGTCGATGGCCCGAAAGGGCCTCGGCAAGATCTCGAAAGACAACAGCCTGTACCAGAAGTTCATCGACAAGGGCGCCGGCGAGGCCAAGACCGACCCCGCGAAGTCCGAGGCCCAGGCCCGCATCGACAAGGTCAAGAAAGGCTTCGAAAAGATCATCGAGTGCCTCGAGAACGACCGCGTGACCTTCAAGAAGTGGGAGGTCACCGAGCCCGACGAGGACAGCACCTTCGCCTATGTGCGCAAGGGCGAGGCCGAGAACAACATCTACCTGGGCGGGGCCTTCTGGGTGGCGGCGAACAAGGGCATCGACAGCTCGGGCGGCACCATCGTGCACGAGCTCTCGCACCGCCTCGCCGACACCGAAGACCATGCCTACGGCATGGACGGGGTGCTCGACCTGGCGAAGAACCGGCCCGATGACGGCGCCGAGAACGCCGACTCGTGGGAGTACCTGGCCGAGAGCGCCTGAGCGGCGCAGCGGAGGCCCCCATGGGCTGGCTCAAGGCGGCTGCGGCCGCGGTCTTCGGCGCCTCTGCGGCCCCCCAGCACCTCGAGCAGCTCGTCGTCGAGCTCGAGGTGGTCGAGGCGGCGCCCCCGACCCTGCTGCTGCGGGTGCGCAACCCGGGCCCGGCCCCGGCGCGCTTCTGCCGCTGGCACACCCCGCTCGAGGGCAGCTCGAGCCGCTTCCTCGAGGTGCGCGGCCCAGACGGGGGGGCGCTGCGCTACCACGGCGTGATGCGCAAGCGGGGCGCTCCCACCGCCGAGGACTTCGTCGACCTCGCGCCCGGCGCCACCGCCGAGGCCCGCTTCGCGCTCGGCGCCGACTACGGCCCGCTGCCCGCGGGGCCCTTGGCCGTGCGCTTCGTGGGCACCCCCGGGGTGAACGGGCTTCCGGACTCGGCGGCGGTGGTCATCGAGTAAGGTCGCCTCGCGCGCGCCAGCCCGACCAGAGGGCCCCGGCGCCAGCCGGGGGCCGCGCAGCGGCCGAGGCCGACCGGCCGAGCCCGGCGGGCGGGCGCCGGCGGCCGCAGGCCGGCGGGGCGCCTGGACCGCGATCGGCCGCTCAGCTGCGCAGGCCCTCGAGCGCCGCGATGCGGTCTTCGATGCGCGGGTGCGTGCTGAGCAGGGCCATCAGGCCGCCGCCGCTGCCGTTGATGCCAAAGGCGGCGAGGTCTTTGCTGAGGCTGCTGGCGCTTGGGCCCGACCGCAGCACCTGCAGCGCGCTGATCATCGCCGGCGCGCCGACCAGGGCTGCGGCGCCCGCGTCGGCGCGGAACTCGCGGCGGCGCGAGTAGGCCATGACGATGACGCTGGCCAGCAGGCCAAAGACGATCTCGGCGGCGAAGCTGGTGATGTAGTAGCCCATGCCGCGGCCGCGCTCGGTCTTGAACACCAGCGTGTCGACGAGGTAGCCGATGGTGCGCGAGAAGAAGATGACGAAGGTGTTGACCACGCCCTGCAGCAGGGTCATCGTGACCATGTCGCCGTTGGCCACGTGGCTGACCTCGTGGGCGAGCACGGCCTCGACCTCGCGCTTGTCCATCGCGTGCAGCAGGCCGGTCGAGACGGCGACCAGCGCGCTGTTGCGGAAGGCGCCGGTCGCAAAGGCGTTGGGCTCGGGCGCCTCGTAGATGGCCACGTCGGGCACGCCGATGCCCGCGCGCCGGGCCTGCTGGTGCACCGTCTCGACCAGCCAGCGCTCGGCGTTGGAGCTGGGCTGCGTGATGACCTGGGCCCCGGTGGTCCACAGCGCCATGCGCTTGCTGAGCAGCAAGCTGATGATGCTGCCGGCGAACCCGAACAGGGTCGAGGTGATGAGCAGGCCGACCGGGTTGTAGCCGCTCTGGTAGAGCAGCTGGTCGAGGCCGAACAGCCGACCGAGCAGGCCGACCAGCAGCATGACCGCGAGGTTGGTCAGCACAAAGAGCACGATCCGCTTCGAGAAGGTGCCGAACATGGCGGGGCGACCCTGGGGTCCGGGGAGGGGCGGGCGCGGGGCCTCGCCGTCCGGACTGCGGAGCCCTATCGGCACCGCCCCCGCCTGCGGCAAGCGCCCGACCTCAGGCCGGCGGGTGCGCCTTGAACCAGGCGACCGTGCGGGCGAAGCCCTCGGTCCCGCTCACCGCCGGCGCGTAGCCCAGGTCCTCGCGGGCCCCGCGCAGGTCGTACCAGTGGCTGCTGGCCAGCTCTTTGGCGACAAAGGGCGTCATCGGCGGCTCGCCGGCCAAGCCGAAGGTGCCCCAGGCCCACTGCAGCAGGCGCCCGGCTGTGACCGCCGTGCCCACCGAGACCGACCCGGGCACCGGCTGCTCGCCCACGGCGACGAGCAGCGCGTCGATCCAGCTCCACAGCGTGACCGGCTCGGCGTCGGTGATGAAGTAGGCCCGCCCGGCGCAGGCCGCGCCCGGACCCAGACGGTCGGCCGCGACCAGGTGCGCTTGGGCCGCGTTGTCGACATAGGTGATGCCGACCTGGTTGCTGCCGTCGCCCACCCGCCGCAGGCGTCCTTGCCGCCGGCGCGCGATCAAGCGCGGCACGATGTGGGGGTCGCGCGGGCCGTAGATGAGGTGCGGGCGCAGGGCCACGGTCTGCAGCTCGTCGCTGTTGGCGTCCAACACCATTTTCTCGGCGATGGCCTTCGACTCGGGGTAGGGCGCCTCAAAGTGGGTCGGGTAGGGGCAGTCGGCCTCGGTGGCCCCCTTCGCGTCCCGCCCGTCGAAGGTCGCGCTCGGCGAGCTGGTGTAGACGAAGCGCCGCACCCCCGCCCGCCGGCAGGCGTCGAGCAGGCGCCGGGCCCCCTCGACGTTGGTGCGCATGAACGCGTCGCGCGGGCCCCAGACCCCCGTCTTGCTCGCCGCGTGGAACACAACGTCGACGTCGGCCAGCAGGGGCGCGAGATCGGCCTCGCCGGCCAGATCGGCCTGCACCGCGGTCGCGCCCAGGGCCTCGAGCTCAGGGTAGCGCCCGCGGGCCAGCACCTTGACCGCGTCGCCGCGGGCGCGCAGCTGCTCGACGATCACCCGGCCGAGGAAGCCCCCGCCGCCGGTGACCAGCGCGCGGAGGGGAGCCCTTGGTGAAGACGACGTGCTCATGGTTCACCTCGGTGGAGGGGGCTGCGCGCCCGGGCCCCGGGCCTCAGGTCGAGCCGGCGATCGGCGCCTGGCCCGTCGCCCAGGCGGCCAGGGCCGTGCGGTCGATCTTGGCGTTGTGGCGGGTGTCGACCGGGAAGGCCGGGTGGACCCAGAAGCGGCCGATGCGCGCCGCGAGCGGGTCGCGCTGCCCGAGCGCCCGCAGCGCGGCGACGAGCGTGGCCTGCGCCTGCGGGCCGGACCCGGCGGCCTGGGCCTCGGGCCGCAGCTCGACCACCAGCCCCGGCTGTCCGCCCACGCCGACCAGGGCGGTGCGCAGCACGGCGGGGTGTTCGTTGAAGATGCCCTCCATCGGCTCGCTGCAGAAGAGCGCGCCGTCGGGCGTCTCGACCCGGTGGGACTTGCGGCCGCAGAACCACAGGCGACCTTCGGGGTCGATGTATCCAAGGTCGCCGATCCGGTGGAGGATCGTGTCCCCTCGGCGGACCTTGGCCGCCGCAGTGTGGGCGGGCTCGTCCTTGTACTCGGGCGTGACCACGGCGGACTCGATGAGCACCTCGCCGATCTGGCCCCGGGGCAGCTCGAGGGCGGGGTCCCACTGGGGGATCGGCCCGTCGCTGATGCGGATGATGCGCACCGTGCAGCCCGGCGCCGGCCGCCCCACGCAGGTGCCCGCCCCCGCCCGCGTGCGCGCGGCGGTGTCGCTGAGCACCTCTTTGCTGCCGATGCTGCTCACCGGCAGGCTCTCGGTCGCGCCATAGGGCGTGTGCAGCTCGGCCTTGCCGTCGAAGATCTCTTGGAAGGCCTCGTGCATCCACACCGGGATCGGCGCGCCGGCCATCAAGATGCGCCGCAGCGTCGGCAGCTTCAGGCCGGTCTGCCGCCCGTGCTCGGCCAGCTTGCGCCAGATCGCCGGCGAGCCGAAGGCCGAGGTGCAGCCGTGCGCCTCGATGGCCTCGACCAGCTTGTGGGGGTCGGTCTTGCCCGGCTTGCTGACGTCCATGTCGGGGAAGACCACGGTGCAGCCCATGGCCATGGTGAACAGCCCAAACATGGGGAAGCAGGCCAGATCGACCTCGCCCGCCTCGATCCCGTACATCTGTTGGATATAGCGGGTCTGGGCGTTGAAGATGCCGTGGGTGTAGGTCACCCCCTTGGCCGGCCCGGTGCTGCCGCTGGTGAACAGGATGGCCGCCTCGTCGCTGGCCGCGCAGACCGCGGTCGGGAAGGGGGCCTCGCCCGCCTCGGCGAGCTGGTGGGCGGGCAGGCCCCAGCCGAGGCCGCGGCCCCGCCC
>JBJONS010000025.1:0-27305 GCA_046051725.1 Pseudomonadota bacterium
CCTGCACCACTTTGGCGTGGCGATCGCCAAAGACCCACGGAACCCCTGGGCCTGGCACGGCCGGGGCGACGCGCTGCAGCTGCTCGGGGCGCACAGCGACGCCCGGGCGGCCTACGCCGAGGCGGCCCGCCTGCAGCCGCGCGAGCCCCTGCACGCCGCCGGCGAGGCCAACGCCGCCGACGCGCTCGGCGACGCCGAGGGCGCCCGGGCGGCCCGGGCCCGCGCCGCGGCCCTCCGCGTGCGGCGCTGAGCCCGGCCCGCCGGCCGCCGCGGGGTTAGGCCGACCGCCCTCGCCTCCCCCACCCGCGCCGCCGCGGGGCGCGCCCGCGCGTCCATCGCGCCCTCCCCCCAGGAGCGCCGCCCCGCCCGCCAGGAGTCCCCATGCTCGAGACCATCTCCAAGGGCTTCCGAAACGCCCGCCTCAAGCTCCAAGGCAAAGCCGAGCTCAGTGAAGACAACGTCAAGGGCGCGCTGCGCGACGTCCGGCTGAGCCTGCTCGAGGCCGACGTCGAGCTCGGCGTGGTCAAGACCTTCCTCGACCGCGTGCAAGAGCGGGCCATCGGCGAGGTCGTCAGCCTCAAGGCCCCGACCGACAGCGCGGCCTTCGGCCTGCCGCCGGGCTTCACCGTCACGCCCGACCAGCACTTCATCAAGATCTGCCACGACGAGCTGGTCGCCCTGATGGGCCCGACCGGCGGCGGCCTGCAGCTCGAGCGCAAGCCGTCCGTGATCATGATGGTCGGCCTGCAGGGCTCGGGCAAGACCACCACCGCCGCGAAGCTGGCCAAGAAGCTCAAGGCCCAGGGCAAGAAGGTGATGCTGGTCGCGGCCGACATCTACCGCCCCGCGGCGATCAACCAGCTCAGCACGCTCGGCATGAAGCTCGGCGTCACCGTCTTCTCGATCAAGGGCATGAAGCCGGTCGACCTCTGCGTGACCGCGGTCAACCAGGCCAAGGCGGTCGGCGTCGACGTGGTCATCTTCGACACCGCGGGCCGCCTCGCCATCGACAACGAGCTGATGGTCGAGCTCGAGCAGATCAAGGCCCGCACCACGCCCGACAATGTGCTGTTCGTCTGCGACGCGATGATCGGCCAGGACGCCGTCCGCACCGCGGCCGAGTTCGACCGCCGGCTCGACTTCACCGGCTTCATCCTGACCAAGCTCGACGGTGACGCCCGCGGCGGCGCCGCCCTGTCGATCAAGCAGATCACCGGCAAGCCCATCCAGTTCCTCGGCATGGGCGAGACGATGGACAAGCTCGAGGACTTCCGCCCCGAGGGCCTCGCTGACCGGATCCTCGGCTTTGGCGACGTCGTCGGGCTGATGAAGGACTTTGAGCAGGTGGTCGACGAGAAGACCGCCCAGAAAGACGCCGCGAAGATGCTGCAGGGCAACTTCACCTTCGGCGACTTCTACAAACAGATCCAGATGATCAAGAAGATGGGTAGCCTCCGCTCGATCATGGAGAAGCTGCCCGGCATGGGCGAGCTGCTCAACCAGATCCCGCCCGAGGCGCTCGACGACCGCGAGCTGGTCAAGGTCGAGGCCATCATCCAGTCGATGACCCGCGAAGAGCGCGACGAGCCCGATCTGCTCAACGCCTCGCGCTTCGCGCGCATCGCGCGGGGCTCTGGCTCGACCCCTGAGGCGGTCCAGGCGCTGCACGAGCGCTTCCTCCAGACCCGCCAGATGATGACCGCGCTGGGCAGCAGCGGGCTGTTCGGCGGCGTGCCCGGCCTCGGCGGCCTCGGCGGCCAGCGCCCCGGCGGCAACCCCTTCCAGGTCAGCCGCAGCGCCCGCCGCAAGGGCGTGACCCAGAACCAGTCGCCCTTCGGCGCGCTGCCGGCCCTCGGCGGCCCGACCGCGGGCGCGGCGGCCGCCCCGGCCCAGAGCGCGGCCGACCGCGTGCGCGAGGCCGAAGAGCGCCGCCTGCGGCTCAAAGAGAAGCGGGCCGAGCGCAAGGGCCGCGGCTGATCGCAGCCAGAGGCGCCCCCGCCTCAAGCGCGGGGCGCCCGGGTCGATACCGCGCGTGGGGAGGCCGCCACCGTGCTGCGCTACGACCAGGAATCGATCCGCAAGCTGCTCCAAGACGCCGCCGACGCGGGCGCCTCGGACATCCACATCAAGGTGCCCGCCCGGCCGCGGTTCCGCGTCGCCGGCCAGCTCGTGAACACGCCCTACCCGCCGCTGACGCCCGACGACACGCGGCGGATCGCGCAAGAGCTGCTCGCGCTGGCCCGCACCGAGCTGCCGCTCAACACGCTCACCGAGCGCGAGCTGAGCTTCGGCGTGCACCGCATCGGGCGCTTCCGCGCCTACCTCTACCGACAGCGCGGCAGCCTCGGCATCATCATCCACCGGATGGCGATGGACGCGGTGCCCACCCTCAAGGACCTGGGCGGCACCCCCGAGCAGGGCGACCTGATCTGGAAGGAGCCGGGCCTCGTCCTGGTGACCGGCCAGCGGCAGCGCCTCGCGCTCATGGCGGCGCTGCTCCAGCACTTCAACCGCTACGGCCGCGGCTACCTGCTGTCGCTCGAGCACCCGCTCGAGTTCCTGCACCAGGACGGCAACTGCGCGGTCGCCCAGCGCGAGGTGCCCCACGACACCCCGACCTTCACCGAGGGGCTGGCCTGGGCGCTCACCGGCGACTGTGACGCCGTGCTCAGCAGCGACCTGCCCGACCCCGGCGCGGCCGAGATGGCGCTGCGGATCGCCGAGAACGGCCGCCACATGGTCGCATCGGTGGTCGGCTGCCCCGCGGAAGAGGCGGGGCGCTGGCTGGTCCGGATGTTCCCGCTGCAGCGCGAGCGGGAGATCAGCGGGCGCCTGCGCCGCGTCCTCCGCATGGTGGTCTGGGAGAAGGACGGAAAAATCGGCATACTCCCCGCCAGCGAGCTGCCGTTGGAGTGAAGCGCGGGGGTCTGGTCCGCGCGGTTGAGCCGCCAGAGCCCCGCCGATACACCGCGCCATGCCCCGCCCGCTCGTGCGCCTGCCCGACCACCTCGGCGACCGCGTGCTGGCCTTGCCGGCGCTGCGGGCGCTGCGGGCCGCCCACGGTCCGCTGTGGCTCGAGGGGCGCGGGGACTGGGGGTGGCTGGCCGCCGAGCTGCCCGGCTGCGCTCCTCTGCCGCAGGGCGCGCGCGCGCCCTGGGCGCTGCTGCTCAAGCCGAGCTTCTCGGCGGCGTGGGAGGCGCGCCGGCACGGCGCCCGGATCGGCGCGCCCGGCGAGCTCCGCGGGCCGCTGCTGACCACGGCCGTCGCCCCCGTCGACGAGCACCGGGTCCAGGCCTACTTGCGCCTCGCCTGGGCCACCGGCGCGCCACCGGCCGAGCGCGCCCCCGCGCTGCGGGCCGCGCTGCCCGCCCCGCCGGTGCCCAGCGACGGGGTCCCGGTCGGCCCCGGCGACCTGCTGGTGCTGCTCGGCTCGGCGACGGGCCGCACGGTCGACTGGCCGGGGCTGCGCGCCGCCGCGGACGCGATCGCCGCCGGGGGGCGCCGGGCGGTGCTGGTGCCGCCCCGCGACGGCGCCGCGGCGGCGGTCGCCCAGGCCGGCCCCCACCCGGTGGTGCAGGGCGCCGGCGGGGCCCCGACCGTGCCCGAGGTCGCCGCCCTGGCCCGCGCCGCCGGCGCCGTGCTCGGGGTCGACAGCGGGCTGGGCCACGTGGCCGCGGCGGCCCGTCGGGGGGCCGACCTTCGGATTGACGCGGTGGTCATCGTCCTGGGCAGCACAGCCGCCCACCGCACCGCGCCGCCGGGGGCCCGCGCCCTGCGGAGCCCCCCGCCGCCCTGCGCCCCCTGCGGCGCCAAGCGCTGCGCGCTCCGGCCCGCGGGCACGCCCCCCTGCCTCGCGCTCGACGCCGGGCCGGTGGTCGCCGCGCTGCGGGCCGCGCTCGACCGGGGGGCGGCGTGAGCGCGCCCACCGCCGTGCTCCGCCTCGGCGGCATGGGCGAGGTGGTGCTGGCTGGGCGGATCACCGCCGCCCTGGCCCCGGTGGTCTTCGTCACCCGGCCGGCCTGGCTGCCGCTGGCCGCGGCCCTGCCCGGGGTGGTCGAGGCCCGCGCGGCCGAGGACGGCCTCGATCTGCGCGACTGCGCCGCGGTGGTCGACCTGCAGGGCTCGCTGCGGGCGCGCTGGCTGCTCGCCCGGGCCGGCGGCGGGCGGCGCCGGGGGCTCGACCGGGCCGACCTGCAGCGCCGCGCCCGGGTCTGGTTCAAGCTGCCGCCGCCAGCACCCCTCCCCGACCGCTTCGCCGCCGCGGCGGGGGTCCGCGCCGCGCCCGCGCCCTGGCTCCCGCCGCCCGCGCTGGCCGCCGCGCCGGCCGCCTGGGGCCTCGTGCCCGGCGCGGCCTGGCCGACCAAGCGCTGGCCCGAGGCGGCCTGGGCGGCGCTGATCGGCCTCTTGCCGGGCAGCGTGCGCCTGTTGGGCGGCCCCGACGACGGCCCGCTGCTCGATCACCTCGCCGCCGTCGCCCCCGCGCGGGCCGAGATCATCGTCGAGCGCGGCTTCACGCGGACCCTGCCGGGCCTCGCCGCCTGCGGGGCGGTGATCGGCGGAGACACCGGCCTGACCCACCTCGCCCGCGCGCTCGGCCGACCGACGCTCACGCTGCTCGGCCCGACCACCGCCGAAGACGGGCTCTGGGCCGACCACCCGCACACCCTCGGGCTCGACCTGCCCTGCCGCCCGTGCAGCCGTTTTGGCGGCGCGCGCTGCCCGGTGGGCGACCACGCCTGCCTGCGCGGCCTGCGGCCCGAGGCCGTCGCGGCGGCGGCGGCGGGCCTCGGGGGTGGGCCTTGAGCGCGGCCGCGCCCCGGCTGCTGCTCATCAGCCCCGAGCTGCCGCCGCGGGACATCGGCGGGATCGGCTCCTGGGCCGCCGATCTCGCCGGCGCGCTCGGGGATGCGGGCGGGCCCTGCCTGCTCGCCGCCCCCGCCCGCGGGGGCCCCCTCCCCGCCGGCGTCGCCCCCCTCGCCGGGCGCAGCTGGGGCCGGCACGGCGCGATCTGGGCGGGCATCGGCGCGCTGCGCCTGCACGGCCGCTGCGCCCCGGGCGCCGCCCTGCTGCTCGGCACCTGGGCGCTCGCCCCGATCGCCGCCCGCTGGTGGCGGGGCCCGGTCCTGGTCGCCTGCCATGGCAGCGAGCTCACCGCCCTGGTGGACGCGCCGCCGGCGCTGCGCGCCCTCGACGGCCGGGTGTGCTTCCTGCCGGTGAGCGCCTACCTCGAGGGAGAGCTGCGCCGCCTCGGGCTCCGGGCCCCGGCGGTGCGCCTGCCGATGGCGCTGGCCGCCGCGCCGGAATCCGTCCCGGGCGGGCGCGCGCTCGTCGTGCTCGCCCGTCCGACCCCCAACAAGGGCCTGTTGGACGCCATCCACCTCGCAGCCGCCCTCGGCCGGCCGCTGTGGGTGGTCGGGCCCACCGCGGCCGAGCTCGCCGCGCGGGGAGCCCCGGGCGCGGCCCCGCTGGACGCCGCCGCGCCCGGCCCCTGGCCCGGTGAGCCGGGGGGCGGCGCGGCGCCGGTGGTCTGCTTCGGTCCGCTGCCCCGGGCCCAGGCCCGGGCGGTCCTCGCGCGGGGCGCGGCCCTGCTGGCCCTGTCCCGGCCCGACCCCGACGGGCGCCGGGCCGAGGGCCTGGGGCTTGCCTGCCTCGAGGCCGCCGCCGCCGGTGTGCCCTGCGTCGTCCGGGCCACCGGCGGGCTGCCCGAGGCGGCCGGCCCCGGGCTGGTCCTGCCGGCGGACGGGCCCCTCGGCGCCGCCGCGATCCGCGCCGCGCAGGCCCTGCTCGATGATCCCACCGCCGGGAGCCGGGCCCGCGCCTGGGTCCAGGCGGCCCACGGCCCCGCCGCCGCCCGCGCCGCCCTGGCCGCGGCCCTCGCCCTGGCCCCCTGAGCCGCAGGGGCCGCCCCCGCGGACGGGCGGGGGCCCCCGCAGCTGCATAGCGGAGCGCCGCGCCGCGACCGGCGCCGGGGGGCGTCGTGCGCATCTTCTGCCTGCACCGCCCGACGCTGCCGGGGCAGCGGGCCCAGACCCTCCAGGTGCTGCACACCGCGGCGGCGCTGGCCCGGGCGGGGCACAGCGTCACGGTCTGCGCCGACCGGGCCCCGGGCGCGGGCAGCGACCCCGCCGCCGAGGCCCGGCGGGCGCTCGGCCTCGGCGCGGCGCCGGGGCTCGCGCTGCGGGTGGCGCCGGCGGTGGGCCCGCTGCTGCCGCGGGCCGCGGCGGGGCTCTGGTTCCGCGCCACGCTCGCCGCCTGGGCGGCGGGCCCGCCCGGCGTGGTCTACGCCCGTGATCTGGCCCGGCTCGCCGCGCTGGGGCCCGCCCTGCGCGCCCGCGGGCACCGGATCGTGCTCGAGGTGCACGCGCTGGACGCCCTCACCGCCGAAGAGCGCGGAGAAGATCCCGCGCCGCACCGCGCCTTGGCGTCGGCCTGCGCGGCGCTCGCCGACGCCCTGGTCGCCAACAGCGACGGCACGCTCGAGGCCTGGCGGGCGGGGCCGTGGCCGGCGGACCGCCCGAGCCTGCGGGTCGAGAACGCGGCGGACCCGGGTCGGCAGCGGGGCCCGGTCGAGAGCGACGGCGTGTCGCGGGCCTTCGGCTCCTTTCTGCCCGACAAGGACGTGGAGCTGCTGCTCGCCGCGGCGGCGCGGCTCGGCGCCCCGCTCGAGCTCTGCGGCGGAGAGCCCTCCCGGATCGCCCAGCTCGGGCCGCCTCCGCCCTGCGCCCGGGTGCTCCCCGCGGTGCCCTTCGCCGAGGTGCCGGCGCAGATGGCCCGCGCGGCCGCCTTGCTGCTGCCGCTGGCCGACCGCTGCTTCGGCCGGCGCTTCACCAACCCGCTCAAGCTCTGGGACTACCTGCTCACCGACCGCCCGATCGTAGCGCCGGACCTGCCGACGGTGACCGCCCCCGCCGCGCGGGTCGGGGCCCGGCTGCACCTGCACCGGCCCGGCGACCCCGACGACCTCGCCCGGGCCTGGGCCGAGGCGCTGGCCGCGGGGCCGCGCCCGCCGGTGGTGCGGAGCTGGGACCAGCGCGCCGCGGAGCTCGACGCGCTGCTGCGGTCGCTGCCGGGAGGCCCGCGGTGAGCGCCCCGCTCTACCTGCTCCGCTACTTCCCGACGCTGACCGAGACCTTCGTGAACGGTGAGCTGGAGGCCCTCCGCGACGAGGGGCTGCCCGTCGAGGTGCTGCGGATCGGCGGCCGACCCGACGGCGCCCTGCGCGCCGCGCCGCCGCCCGCCCCGATCCGCGAGGCGCCCCGCTCCCCCTGGACCTGGGCCTGGGCCGCGGCCCCACCGACCGCCGGCCAGCGCTTCGTCTCTGCCCACCAGCGGCCCAAAGACGCGCTGCGCTACCGGGCCGCGCTCGAGGCCCTGCGCCGCCGCGGCCCCCCGCCGCTGATCCACGTGCACTTCGCCGGCGAGGCCGCCGAGTGGGCCGAGGGGCTGCGGCGCGATCTGGGGGTGCCCTGGACCTTGATGGTGCACGCGGTCGATCTGCACAAGCCGCGGCCCAGCCTGCCCGCCGTGCTGGCCGGCGCGGCCGCCGTGTTGAGCGTCAGCGACGCCGCCTTGCCGGGGCTGCGCACGCGGGGGGCCCGGGCCGCGCGGCTGCGCTGCGGCCCCGACCTGGCCCAGTGGGCCGACCTGGACCCAGCCCCGGTGGGCAGCGGCCCGCTGCGGGCCCTGTTCATCGGGCGCGACGTGCCCAAAAAGGGCCTGGACACGCTGCTGCAGGCCTGGTCGCTCGTCGGTCCGGCCATGCCCACCGCCTCGCTGACGCTGATCACCGACCGCTCGCCCCCGCCGGGCCCCGAGACCCCGGGCCTGCGGTGGGCGGGCCTGCTGCCGCC
Organism: Pseudomonadota bacterium; assembly: GCA_046051725.1. Classification (GTDB taxonomy): domain Bacteria; phylum Myxococcota_A; class UBA796; order UBA796; family UBA2385; genus JAEUKK01. Next base: position 7,851 of record JBJONS010000025.1, read on the forward strand.
GGCCGGTGTGCGCCAAGCGGTGGCGGCGTGCAACGTCGTCGTGCTGCCCGCCCAGCGCGCGCCGGACCGCGACGAGGACGGCGTGCCGCTCGCGCTGATGGAGGGCCTCGCCGCGGGGCGGCCGGTCATCAGCGCGCCCGTGGGCGGGATCGCCGAGCTGGTCGACGCCGAGGTCGGGTGGATGTGCCCGCCCGGCGACGCCGCCCGCCTCGCCGCCGCGCTGATCGAGGCGGCGGACCCCGGGGCGCGGGCCCGCCGGGGGGCGGCGGGCCCGGGGCGCGTGCGGTCCCGCGGCTTCACCCGCGCGGCCCAGGTCGCCGGGCTGCGCGCGGTGTGGCGCGCCCTCGGTCAGGGCTGGGCCTGAGCACGGGGCGGGGCGCTCGGGTTCAGGCGCTCGCGCGCGGGCGCAGCGCCGCCGCGGGCGCCGCCTGCGGCCCCGAGCGCTCCTCGGGCGCCTCTGCGGCCACCGGGGCCCGGAGCGCCACCGGCAGGGCGCCCAGCCCGAGCACCGGCGGGGTCAGCGGCACGCCGAGCGCCGCGGCGGACGACCGCCACTGGCGCCGGGCGAGGGCGGCCCGCAGCCACCGCCCGCTCTGCTCGTGGGCGGCGACGAGCAGGGCGTCGAGCTCGGCCCGGAAGACCGGCGCGCAGCCCCGGACCCGCCCGGCCAGGGTCCGCGCGAGCTCCCCCTCCGGGCCGCTGCGGCCCACGGCGCCCTCTGCCGCGATCGCCACGCGGATGAGCCCGAGCGCGCCGACCACCCAGATGGGGTCGGCGTAGACGCAGGCGAGCGCCGCGTCGAGGCCCGGCCGCAGGTGGGCGCGGGCCTCGGCGGCCCGGCCGTGGGCCCAGGCCAGCTCGGCCAGCGCGCCGCGGAGGATGGTGCGCGCCGGCGCCGGACCGCCGACCTCGAGGGCAGAGGCGAGCGTCGCCTCGTCCTCCGCCGAGGGGCTCCCTCCGCCGCGCAGCGCCGCGTGGACCCGAGCCAGCGCGGCCCACGAGGCGTGCAGGCCCGCCTCCGCCGCCGGGCCCGCCTCGCCGGGGCGCGCCTGGCAGGCCTCAGCCTGGGCCCGGGCGCGCGCCGGATCACCCGCGGCGGCGGCGAGCGCGACGCCGAGCAGGCCGAGGCGATCGGCGGTGTGGGCGGCGCCCCGCGCCCGGACCCGGGCCCGCACGGCGTCGACCTCGGCCTGGGCCACCTCCCGCGCCGCCGCGGTCGCCGCGGTCCCGGCCTGGGCCGAGGCCACGAGGCCCATCGCCACCACGTCCGCCTCTGCGGAGGCCGAGACGCGGGCCCACCGCAGCGCCCGGACCGCGGCGCCCCGCCAGCCGAGGCTCGCGAGCAGCCCCGCGGCCACGCCCGCCGCCCGGGCCGCGACCACCGCCGCGCGGGCCCCCCGGGCCAGGCGGAGCGCCCGCAGCGAGGACCGGAGCGCGGCGAGGGGCTCCCCCCGCTGCTCGTCGATGCGCGCCATCCGCAGGTTCGCGCTGGCCCGGCGGCGCCCGTCCGGGCCGGTCGGGCCGCCCTGCCCGACCAGGCACCGGGCGGCCTCGGCCCAGAGGCCCGCCTCGCCCGGCGCCGCCGGCTCGCCGAGGGCCGCCAAGAGCTCACGCTGGGTGAGCGCGGCGCGCTCCACGTCCCCTTGGTGGAGCAGGGCCGCGGCGAGCGCCTCGCCCCGCAGCATGCGCGCCTCGCCGTCCAACACCACCGACGCCGCGCGCACCAGCGCATCAGCGCGCTCGACGAGGCCCTGGACGTCGGGCGCCCGCCCGGCGGCCGCGGCGACCCCCGCGGCCGCGTACAGGCAGCGCACCGCCGGCTCGACGTCCCCCGCGCCGAGGTGGTGGCCCGAGATGAGCTCGAGCGCGGCCCGATCCGCGTCGAGCCCCGGCTGGCGGGCGAGGTAGGCCGCGGCGGCCCGGTGCAGCACCCGGCGCTGGTCACCGGGGAGGATGTCGTAGGCCGCGTCGCGGATCAGCGCGTGGTGGAAGCGCCACAAGCGGCTGCCGTCCTGGACGGGGATCGCGACGGACTTGTCGCGGATCTCCTCCAGATCAGCGTCCAGCTCGGCGACCCCGGCGACGGTGGGGTGGACCGCCAGCAGCATGTCGACCTCGAAGCGGGCCCCCAGCACGCTCGCGACCTTGAGCGTGAGCTGCGCGCGGCGGCTCAGCCGGTCGAGGCGCGCGAGCAGCATGGCCTCCAGCGTCACCGGGAGCTCGCTGGCCGAGCGCTCCAGCTCCCGCACCGGCACGCTGCAGTGGCCCTCGGCGACCCGGACCGTGCCCGCCTCGACGAGGTGATCGATGAGGTGGCAGGCAAACAGCGGGTTGCCGCCCGACCGGCCGTGGATGACGCTGACCAGCTCGGGCGGAGGCGCGCCGACCAGCGCGAGCCGCCCCATCAGCAGCTCGGCCAGCTGTCCGGCGCTGAGGTTGCGCAGCAGGCGCCGCTTCCCGAGGCGGGCCAGCCGCTCAAAGCGCTCGGTCGCCACGTCGGGCGGCGGGCGCGAGGTGAACAGCACGTCGAGGCCCGGCAGGCGCCGCGCGAGCTCCAGCGCGGGGCCGATGGCCTCCTCATCGAGCCCATGGGCGTCCTCGACGATGAGGATGAGGCCGGTCCGCGCGGCCTCGGCGGCGACGAGGCGGACGATGAGGTCCTGGCGGAGGGCCGCCCGATCCCGCGCGTCGACCGTCTGGGCCTCGGTGGTCGGGACGATCGGCAGCGGCAGCAGGTCCTCGATGAGGGGCAGCATCGGCGCGGCCTCGCCGGCCGCGGCCATCAGGCGCTGGCGCTGCTCGTCGACCGACCGGGCGCCGTCGTGCAGCAGGGCATCGAGCACCGAGCGCCAGCCCCGCAGGCCGAGCAGGTGGTCGACCCCCTCGCCCTCGAGCTGCACCACCCGCCGGCCCGCCTCTTGCCACCCGCGCTTGGCGAAGCGCACCACCGCGCTCTTCCCGGTGCCCGGCGCGCCGGCCAGCAGCATCACGCGGCCGCGGCCGCCGTTGGGCACGCGCCAGGGCGCCAGCGCGTCGATGGCCTCGTCCCGGCCGACGATGTGCTCGTGCGCCTCGCTCGGCCGCACCGCCGGGCGGCTGAGCCGGGGGGCGAAGACCGCGACAGGCGCGTCCTTCCCCTTCAGGGTCAGCGCGGGCAGCGCGTCGAACTCCAGCGCGCCGGCCGCGCGGCGGGCGGTGCTCCAGTCGACCAGGGCCTGCCCGGGGCCCGCCTTGCCCATCAGCCGGGCGGCGGTGTTCACCGGGTCGCCGATGATGGTGTACTCGCGGCGCTCGCCGCTGCCGACCTCGCCGCAGAAGGCGCGCCCGGTGGTCACCCCGACCCGCGCGCCCTCGCCCAGCGCGGCGCAGATCGCCAAGGCGGCCCGGCAAGCGCGCGCCGCGTCGTCTTCGTGGGCCTGGGGCGGCAGCCCGAAGGCGGCGAGCACGGTCGCGCCCTTCTCATCGACGCTGAGCTTGTTCACGGCCCCGCCCTGCCCGACCACCCGCTGCTCGACCGCGGTCCAGGCGGCGTTCATGCGGGCCGGCGACAGGTGGGAGGCCAGGGCGGAGAGGTGGACGAAGAGCACCGAGACCGAGCGGACCTCGGCGAGCCAGGCCCCGCTGCGGCCGCGGATCTGGTCGAGCACCGCGGCCGGGACATAGGGCGCGCAGCGCTCGTCCCAGTCGAGCGCGCTCCGCTGGGGGAGCGGCAGGTGGACATAGGCCGGATCGACGCGCAGCACGGTGCTCCGACCGCTGCGCGACACCCGCAGCTCGACCATCGGGCCGGCGAGGGCGGTGCTCCGCCGGCAGAGGCGCAGCTCGCCCGGCGCGGCCTTGGCGCAGAGCGCGGTGGCCTCGTCGACCGCCTCGCCGCCGACCAGCAGGGCCCGCTTCCCGCCGGGCTCGCCGAGGTGCATCACCTCAAAGGGCCCCGCGCCCACCCCGACCCGCAGCGAGAGCCCATGGTCAAGCTGGGCTTGGGTCCGCGCAACCGCCCGCATCATCTCGCCGGCGCAGCGGATGGCGGCGCTGACCGCCGCGCCCATCGCCGCGCTTGGCTCGGCCTCCCACACGCTGAGGATGGCGTCGCCGGCGAACTTCACCACATCTCCGCCGTGCGCGTGCACCACCTGGACGAGCCCGCCGAGCACGCGGTTGAGCAGGGCGGTGATCCGGTCGGCCCCCTGGCGGTCGCTGCGGCCCATCACCTCGCACATCGCGGTGAAGCCCGAGAGGTCCGCGAAGAGCATCGCGCCCTGCAGCGACGCGGCCGCGGGCAGCGCGGCTGGTGGGCCACCCTCGGCGCCGCCCGCCCGCACGAGGCGGGACAAGTAGCTGGAGAGCACGCGGTGAGGGTCGGTGTAGTGCATGGGACTCCACCGGTGGGTTCGGACCGGAGGCGCCCGGAGGTGAGCCCGAGGTGCCCGCGCGCTGCGCCCGGTCAGGGGCTAAGGAGGCGGCGCGATCTGCGGCAGGCCGACGCCAGGCGGGCGGCGGCGCGGGAGGGGTGACGATGAGCCAAGGCGACGACGCCGTCCTCGACGATGGCCTGAGCCGGGGGCCGATCGTGTTCGGCGAGTACCACCTGCTCGAAAAGATCGCGACAGGCGGCATGGCCGAGGTCTGGCGGGCCCGCGCCTACGGCATGGCGGGCTTCGAGAAGATCCTGGTGATCAAGAAGGTGCTGCCCACGCTGAGCGAGGACAGCGACTTCATCAACCTGTTCATCGACGAGGCCCGCATCGCCGTCGAGCTGCACCACGTCAACATCGTGCAGGTCTTTGATCTCGGCGAGATCGACGGCCAGTACTACATGGCCATGGAGCACGTCAACGGGCTGGACTTGGCCCGCTTGCTGCACCGCGCGCGCAACCTCGGCGCCTTCCCGATCCCGCTCGCGCTGTTCGTGGTCGCCGAGGTGCTCAAGGCCTTGGCCTTCGCCCATGATCGGGTCAACGAGCGCAACGAGCCGCTCCGCATCGTGCACTGCGACATCTCGCCGCAGAACGTGCTCATCTCCTACGCCGGCGAGGTCAAGCTCACCGACTTTGGGATCTCCCGCGCGGCGTTCCAGGCCGAGAGCCTGCACAAGGTCGTCCGCGGCAAGTACGCCTACATGAGCCCCGAGCAGGTCGAGGGCAAGCTGCTCGACCGGCAGACCGACCTGTTCAGCATCGGCATCGTGCTCTACGAGATGCTGACCGGTCAGCGGCTGTTCAAGGCCCGCACCCGCGAGCAGACGCTCGAGCGGGTCAAGCGCGCCGAGGTCCCCTCGCCCCGCGCCTGGCGGCCCGAGATCACCGAGGACCTCGAGGGGCTGCTGCTCAAGGCGCTGGCCCGGCGGCCGGCGGATCGCTTCCGGGGCGCGCAGGAGTTCCACGAGGCCCTGACCGCGCTGATGGTCCGCGAGGGCCACCGGGCCACCAACAACGACCTCGCCGCCTACCTCAAGGTGGTGATCGAGAGCGCCTCGGCCGTGGCCCGCGGCGAGCCGCCGCCCCCGCCGCCCGGCACCCGCACCGTGCCGCCGACCGCGGTCGTGGCCCTGGCGGTCGAGGCCGCGCCGCCGCCCCGCACCATGGCGGCCCCGCGCACGCCGCTGTCGGCGCTGTCCACCGAGTGGCTGCGGACCATCGAAGAGGCAGGCGGAGAGGTCTGGGAGCGCGGAGAGGGCGCGATGCTCGTGGTCTGGGTCGCCCGGGGCGGCCTGCGGATGAGCATCAGCCGGGCGGTCCAGGCCTGCGCGCAGCTGCAGCGCCAGACGCAGGCGGCCGGCTACCGGCTCAGCGCCGGGCTCGCGCCGGGGGTGGCCCGCATCCACACCGACACCCGCCGGCCGGGCGAGGGCTGGGAGCTGGCCGGGCCCTTCTACTTGGCGCGGTGGATGATGAACCTGTCGGCCCACCGCGGCCGGGCCCTGCTGACCGAGGTGGGCGCCCAGCACATGCAGGGCCGGACCACCGTGCTGGGGCGGATCCCCATCCAGGGCAACCGCTACATCAACCTCTACGAGCTGGGCTGAGGGCCGCCGGGGGGACAACCTACAACCAAATGGTTATAGGTCCGCTCCCGCCGCCCCGAGGTCCCGATGTCTGCCCCCTCCGACGCCCTCCCCTTCCAGGTCGAGCGCACCCTGCGCGCCCCCCTCGCCCGCGTCTGGGCCGCCTGGACCGAGCCGGCCCTCTTCGCCCAGTGGTGGGGCCCCAAGGGCGTGCCGCTCGGCCTGGTCGACTTCGACATGCGCGCCGGCGGCCGCGTGCTCTACACCATGACCCACGCCAACGGCGCGGTCTGGTGGGGCCGCTGGGCCATCGACGCCGTCGAGCCCCAGACCCGCATCGCCTGGCGCAACGCCTTCTCGACGCCCGAGGGCGGGCTCAGCCGGGCCCCCTTCCTCGACAGCTTCCCGCTCGAGGTCGAAAACGAGGTCCTGTTCACCCCGCTGGCCGATGGCGGCACCCACCTGCTGCTCCGCGGGCAGCCCCGCGACCCGACCTCGGCCGAGCTCGAGACCTACCTGGGCATGTTCGCCGGCATGCGCATGGGTTTTGGCGGCACGCTCGACCAGCTCGAGGCGGCGCTGGCCGCGGGCTGATCCGCAGCGGCCTCAGGTCGCCGCCGGCGCGCGCCGACCTGCGGGGCAGAGGTCCCCGCCGTGCCCGTCCGCCCGCCCCGCTCCCCGCTCCTCCTCGCCGCCGCCGCGCTCGCCGCCTGCGCACCCGCTCCGGCCGACCGGGTCGTCGGCGGCCAGGGCGGCCTCGCCGCCGGCCCGGCGCTCCAGGCTTGGCACACCGACCCGGGCGCCGCGCCGGGCGAGACCACGCCCACCGCGCTCGAGCCCGACCTGCGCGCGCTGATCGACGGCGCTGAGCGTGAGCTGCTGCTCGCCGCCTACACGCTCGACCGCGCGCCGCTGATCGACGCGCTGCTCGCCGCCTGGGACCGCGGCGTCGACCTCTCGGTGGTCACCGACGGCGATGAGCTCGAGGATGCGGGCTTCGTGGCGCTGGCGGCGGCGGGCGTACCGATCACCGCCCGCCGGCCCGGCGACCGGATCATGCACCACAAGTTCCTGGTGATCGACCAAGCGGCGGTCTGGACCGGCTCGACCAACTGGACCGACAACGACCTGGACCGCAACGACAACGACGCGCTGCTGCTGCGCTCGGCCGAGGTGGCCGCCGCCTACGCCGAAGAGCACGCCGAGCTGCGCGCCGGGCGCTTCGGGCGCAGCAAGGACCGCACCCGCGCCCCGCTGGCGCTGGCCCTCGACGGCCTGCCGCAGGGCGATCTCGACCTGCAGCTGCGCTTCTCGCCCAGCCAAGACCCGGTGCCAGCGCTGGTGGCGGCGATCGACGGGGCGGCGGCCTCGGTGCGCTTCGCCACCTACAGCTTCACCCACCCCGACGTCGCTGACGCACTTTTGCGCGCCGAGGCGCGCGGCGTCGAGGTGATCGGCCTCTTCGACGAGGGCCAGGCCAGCTCGAGCTGGTCGATGGACGAGGAGCTGGCCGCCGGCGGGGCGGCGATCCACACCGATGGCAACGAGAACGCCAGCGGCTTCAACGGCGGGAAGCTGCACCACAAGCTGCTCATCGTCGATGGAGGCCCCGGCGAGGGCCCGGCCACGGTCGCCACCGGCTCGACCAACTGGTCGCGCGCCGGGCAGCAGGACAACGACGAGAACCTCGTCGTGCTCAGCGGTCTGGAGGATGTGAGCGCCTGGATGACGCCGTTCTGCGCCCGGCTGGCCCTGGCGACCCCGGTGGAGGGGGCCGAGGCGGCGGCGGAGGGCGCCGCGGCGGGCTGCGGCACGCCGGCCCTGCGGCTCAACGAGCTGCTGCCCGACCCGGCCTGGGCCGACCTCGGCGAAGAGTACGTCGAGCTGGTCAACGCCGGCGATGGGCCGATGGCGCTCGCCGGGGTCAGCCTGTGGGACGGCGCGGTCCAGCCCCGCCACACCTTCGCCGGCGGCACGCTGGCGCCCGGCGCGGCCCTGGTGATCTTCGACACCGGCGACCACGACGACGTGCCCAACGTCGTCTTGAGCTCGACGGGGCGGCTGGGCCTCAACAACAGCGGCGAGCGCATCCGCCTGACCGGGCCGGACGGCGCCCTGCTCGACGCGGTGAGCTACCCGGCCCTGCCGATCGGCGTCGCCTACAACCGCGCGGTGGACGGTGCGGGCGCGGGCGGCTGGCGGCGGCATGACCGGATGGTCGGCGCCGCGGGCCCGGCCTCCCCGGGGCTGCGGGCCGACGGCGGCGACTGGTGAGCCGCGCTCAGGCCGGCTTGGTGCCCACGGCGAGCCCGAACAGCATGCGGTCGACGATCTGCCCGCCCTCGATGCGGACCCCGTGCAGGGCCGCGAAGGCCGGGCTGGCGCTGCGGTAGACCGCGCGGATCGCCTCGCGGCGGCCCTCGTCGATGGCCTTGTTGTCGGACCACACGTCGACGTCCTCGTCGACGATGGCGTCGTGGACAGCGACGTCGACGAAGCCGGCGCCGCGCAGCAGCGAGGCCAGATCGCCCCGCAGGTAGAAGTTGCGGCGGGCGGGGTTCCGCAGGCGGAGCACCTCGAAGTACTCGGCCTTGTCCTCTTCGCCGTAAGCGCAGAGGTGGATGAGCAGGACCTTGCCGCCGGGGCGCAGCACCCGGAACATCTCGGCCGCCGCCGCGGCGTCGTCCATGAACTGCACGCCCTGGCGGCAGGTCACCCGGTCGACGCTCTGGTCGGGCAGGGGCAGGGCCTCGCCCGGCCCGGCCAAGAACTGGTCGAGGTGGGGCGCGGCCTGGGCGTACATCGCGGGGGTGAGGTCGACGCCGATGACCTGGGCCACCTGGCCCTTGAACCGGCGGGCGACCAGCCCGGTGCCGCAGGCCACGTCGAGCAGCACGTGGTCCGGGGCGGCGTCGGCCAGCGCCACGGTGCGGGCCCCCAGCTCATCGTCGGTGCACCAGGCCGAGGACCGGTCGTAGTGCGCGGCGCGCGCGGTGAAGTGGGCGAGGACCTCGGGATCGACGGGCATGGGGAGCTCCAGCGCGCGGGCGGCGCGCGCTCAGGCCGGCTTGCGGCAGGAGAAGATGAGCCAGCGCCACTTGTCGAGGATGCGCCCATTGGCGTCAATCTCGAAGGGATGGGCCCGCCGGACCTCGGCGGGGGCGCGGGTGTAGAGCGCGCGGATCTCGGCCCGCTCGAGCGCCGGGGTCTCCCAGGTGTCGATCCAGGTGTCGATGTCCTCCCACGCGAGGACCTCGGTCACCTGCAGGTCGACGAAGCCGGCCCCGGTCAGCAGCGCGCGCATGTCGTCTTCGGTGAAGTTGTTGAAGAACAACGGCTGCTTCTTCTTGAGCACCCGGAAGAACCACGGCGTGTCGGCCGGGCCGTAGGGCAGCAGCTGCCCGACGATGAACTGGCCGCCGGGCTTGAGCACGCGAAAGACCTGGGCCACTGGGCGCTCGGGCCGCGGCAGCAGGTGCAGCACCTCGCGGTTGCAGACCGCGTCGAAGCTGGCGTCGGCGAAGGGCAGGTCGTAGACGTCGCCCTGGACGACCTCGTCCAGCCGCGTCTCGGCCATGCGGATCATCTCGGGGGTGAGGTCGAGGCCGATGATCCGCCCCACCTTGCCCCGGAAGCTGGCGCCCACCACCCCGCTGCCGCAGCAGACGTCGAGCAGCACCGCGTCGCTCGCGCCGTCGAAGGCGGCGGCGTGGGCGCCGAGGATGTCTTGGTCGGTGATCCAGCGGGCCGACTGGTGCCAGTTCTTGCTGCGCACGCCGAACTGCTGCTGGTAGACCTCTTTGGAGAAGACCGCGTCCACGCTCTGGTAGCGGGCCCGCTCGGCGGCGCGGCGGGCGGCGGCGCGGGCGCGGGCCGCCTCGACCGCCTTGCCGACCACGACGTCAGCGAGGCCCGGATCGGCCTCGAGCAGGGCGCGCAGGGCCGGGCCGACCACCGCCTCGACCGCGGAGGCGGCGCTGGCGCTGGTGAGCAGGGCCTTGGTCTGGCCCTCGTACTCGGGCCCGGTCATCTGCAGGCTGAGCACGCAGGTGAGGCCCTCGCGCACGTCAAAGCCGTCGACCCCGAGCTCGGCGTCGGCGTGGACCCGGGCGTCGGCCGCGGCGAGGCCGCGGACCGCCCCGAGCAGGGCCCGGTGGAGGCCGTCAACGTGGGCGCCGCCGTCGCGCGTGAAGATGGAGTTGACGTAGCTGAGGCTCTCTTCGGCCCAGGCGTCGGTCCAGGCCAGCGCGAGCTCGACCCGGTGCCCGTCGTGCGCGCCGGTGATGTGCAGCGGCTGGGGGTGCAGCAGGCGGCGCCCGCCGGCCAGCGCGCGCACAAAGCCGACCACGCCGGTGTCGAAGCAGAAGCTGCGCGAGAGGCCCTCGACCTGATCGTCGAGGTGCAGCCGCAGCCCCGGCAGCAGGAAGGCCTGCTCCATCAGCCGGCGCTCGAGCGACGCGCGGTCAAGGCGCACCGCGCCGAAGATCTCGGCGTCGGGGGTGAAGCGCACGCGGGTGCCGCGGCCGCCGACGGGGGGGAGCTCGTCGAGCGGGCCCAGCGGCTCGCCCCGGGCGCAGCGCAGCAGCGCGCGGCGGCCGCCCCGCCGCACCTCGACCTCGATCGCCGAGGACAGGGCGTTGACCACCGAGAGCCCCACGCCGTGCAGCCCGCCGGCCACCGCGTAGCTGCGCTGGTCGAACTTGCCGCCCGCGTGCAGGGTGGTGAGCACGACCTCGAGGGCCGAGCGGTCGAGGCCCGGCACCGGCTCGAGGGGCACACCGCGGCCGTCGTCCTCGATCTCGACCACGCCGTCGGGCAGCAGGCGCAGCCAGATCTCGGTGGCGGCGCCGGCGAGGGCCTCATCGACGCTGTTCTGCAAGATCTCGTGGACGAGGTGGGCGGCGCCCTGCGGCCCGCTCGAGCCGACGTACATGGCCGGTCGGGTGCGGACCGCGTCGCGCCAGGGCAGCACGCGGATGTGCTGGGTCTCGTAGGGAAGCGGGGCGGCGCTCACGCGGCACCCCCGTCGGCCTGGGCGCCGAACACGCGACCGGCGTGGTCGACCCGCTGGGCCCGCACCGAGCGGAACCACGACGCGATGTCGGGGAAGCCCTCGGCCGCCGCGGTCTCGGCGTCCCCGGCCAGCACCTCGTCGAGATCGCCCTCGAGGTCGCGCAGCACGGACCGCAGGCTCTGCTCGGCGCCGCCCATCGGCGCGCCGGTGAGCGGCTCGCCGGCCCGCCGCAGCAGGTCGATGTGGCCGTCGGCCAGCGCGCCGCTGCTCTCGGCCAGCTCGCGCAGCAGCGCGGCCGGGCCATGGGCGCCCTCGATCTCGGCCAGCGCCGCGAGGTGCTCGTAGACTTGGCGCCGCACCGCGTCGCGGGCCAAGGCCTCGCGCAAGCGGCGCAGGGTCAGCGTGCCGACGAGCGGCGGCAAGCGGCCGCGGGAGGCCTCACGGTCACGGTCAACCTGGGCGGGGGGCGTGGTCATTGGCGCTCCAGCGCTGGGCACGGGCGGGGGAGCGGCCCCACGCCACGGCCCCCGAGCCCACCGGGGCTAACGCGCCGCGAGCCCCGAGTCCCCAAGGGCGCGCGCGCCCGAGACCATGGTGCGCGAGCCCGCCGCGGCCATCGCCGCAGTGCCGCAGGCGTCGAGCGTGAACCGCTCGGAGCCGGGGATGAGGTGCGGCGAGGCCGAGCTGAACTCTTTGCGCCAGCCGGCGCCGCTGTAGTCGGTCGACCGGGCGGTGGCGTCGTCGGCGTTGCCGTGGTGGTACAGGAAGTGCTCGGGCCAGTGGGTGAAGTCCATCACCGGGCCCGGCTCGTAGGCGTCGTAGATGCGCTGGTAGGCCTCGCGGCAGACGCGCTCGGGCAGGCCGTTGTAGTTGAGGAACTCGTCCTCGACGAGGGCCTGCTCGATGCTCAGCCAGTTGAGGTGGTCGAGCTCGGACTTGATGATGCCGTCGCGCACGCCCTGCTGGTAGACCGTCGTGCCGGGCATGGCCGAGAGGTACTTCACGCGGGTGACGTGGTTGTGCTCTTCGGCCCACTTGCAGACGTGATCGAGGCTCTCGGCGGTCTCGCCGGGCAGGCCGACGATGAGCAGGGCGCCGAAGCGCACGCCGGCGTCCCAGGTGTTGTGCATGGCGCGCACCGTGATGTTCTCGGTGTTGCCCTTGCGCGCCTCTTTGAGGATGTCGCCGCCGAGGCTCTCGACGCCGTAGAGCGCGATGTCGCAGCCGGCGTCCTTCATCGCCACGAGGCGCTCACTGTCGACGTCGGCGCAGCGGGTCAGGCAGGTCCAGCGGATGCCCTTGCCCTTGAGCACGTCCATGTTCTCGAGCGTCTGCTTTTTGATGGCCGTGAACGTCAGGTCGACGAAGAAGATGAACTCAGTGCCATAGCGCTCTTTGAGCCACAGCACGTCTTCTTCGAGCTTCTGGGGCGACTTCGCCCGCACCTGGGGGGTCGTGCGGTAGCAGAAGCTGCAGTCCATCTTGCAGCCGCGCGAGTAGCTGCTGATGATCTGCGGCTGCAGGCCCATCGGGGCGTGGAACTGCGGCCAGAGGTCGAGCCGCATGCGGGGCAGGCTGTCGAGGTCGGGCATCTGGCCGCGGGGCCCGGTGCGGATGACCTCGCCGTCCTCGGCGCGGTAGACGATGCCGCGGATCTGGGGGAGCTCTTCGGCCCAGGCGCCGCGGGTGTAGCTCTCCATCAGCTCGAGGATGGTGATCTCACCCTCGCTGATGACCCCGACGTCCATCTGGGTGTGGGCCATAAAGATGTGCGGCACGCTGGTCACGAGCGAGCCGCCGCAGATGACCGGCATCTTGGGCTGGGCGAACTTCACATGGTCGATGAGCTCTTTGACCCAGGGGAAGTTGTCCTCAAAGGTGGCGATGCCGAGGACATCGGTGCCCTGCATGATCTCGCGGTAGGCGGTCTGCAGCGGGGTCGGGTCGTAGCGGACGTCGACGATCCGCACGGCGTACCCGGCGTTGAGCAGCACCGTCGCGATGTAGGTCGCCCCCTCGTAGGGCGAGGTCAGGAAGAACTCCCACCCGCGGGGCATCGAGAAGGGGGAGGGCCCGACGACCAGCGTGAACCGGGGCTTGGCGCTGTCGGTGGAGCTGGGCTCGCGGTCCTGCTCGCGCATGCGCTGCATCCACAGGCGATCTGTGTCGGTGTCAGCGGAGGCGTACAGCTCCGGGGCCAAGGACCAAGTGCGTGCCATCGTGGGCTCCCTACAGGACAGGCGGGGCGGGTTGGAGGCGGGCATGCGCCGCGCCGCACCGAAGTATCGCACGGCGCGCGGTCCGCCGCGCCCCAAAGCGCAGACCTACAGGCTGCGGATGCTCACCGCGCTCGCGCCGATGCGGAGCTGCCGCGTGCCCACCCGCCGCTCGATGATGTCGTTGGCGCCCGGCACACCCGCCTCGGTCAGCTGCTTGCGCGCGCGGAAAACCGCGAGGTAGATGCCGTTGTCGTCCATCCGCAGGCGCTTGCCGAGCTCGTCTTGGTAGACCCAGCCGCGCTCACCCGGCGGCAGACCGCCGTCTTCGGCGTCCTGGGCCCAGGCGCGGGCGAGGGTGAGCAGCAGGTAGTGGTGGGCGCGGGCCTTGAGGTCCCAGCTGCGGCCCCCCTGCTCAGCCCGCAGCTCGACGTGCTCCTCGTCGCTGCTCACGCCGAACTGCAGGCGCAGCCCCACCCGCTCGACCGGCCCCGCGTCGGCGTTGAGGGTGCCCTCGACCGGCTGGGGCAGGTGCAGGCGCCAGGTCTGGCCCCCGGCGGTCAGCTCTTGCAGATCGCCGGCCGGCAGCAGCTCGCCCTCGCGCTCGACCATCCACCGGCCGATCGCGTCGCCCCACACGCTCAGCTCGGGCGCCTCGGCAGAGGGCAGCGCGAGCAGCTCGCCCGCGCCCTCGACCGCCGGGCCGCCCGCGACCGGCACGGCGAAGGGCGCCGGGGGGCCCGCGTCGGCGAGCACCCAGACCTGGCCGGCAGAGCCGAAGCTGAGCCGCGCGCCGCCGGGGACCAGCCGCGCGTCGCCGGTCTTGAGCAGCTTGCCATCGACGAAGGTGCCGTTGGTGCTGCCCAGATCCCGCAGCTCCCAGCCGGCGCCGGTCCAGCGCAGGCGCGCGTGCGCGCTCGACACCTTCGGATCCTGCAGGCACAGGTTCGACGGCGCGGTGCGGCCGATGAGGTGCACCGAGCGGAGGGGGTGGGGGAGGCCCTCCTCCGGCGCGGCGTCCGATGAGGAGGAGGTGGTCGTGAGCGGGCGGAGGTGAGCCATGCCCGTCCATTACCGTTGACTTCCAGCCCGGGCCAGCCACGCGATAGGCGCTGCAAGCCCAGCCCCCGAGGTCTTCGATGGCTCCCCTCCCCTTGCTGTTGCTCGCCCTGGCCTGCGGCGGCGGCCCCCCTCCGCAGGCCGCCCCCCTCCGCCTGCTGAGCGACGCCGAGTCCGTCGCGGTCGTCCGCCCGGCGCTCGCCCCCGGCGAGGTCCTCGCCCGCACCCCGGCGGCCGGCCGCATGGGCAGCGCCGCCGCGGCCACGCTGGTGGTCACCGAGCAGGCCGGCGGCCAATGGGCGGCCCGCCTGCTGCGCGGCGACGGCGGGCCCACCGCGCTCCCCGTCGACCTCGCGCCCCCGCCCTGGCGCGCGGGCCCCGCCCTCTCCCTCGACGTCGACGGCGACGCGATCTACGAGCTGGTGCTGATGTTCGAGGACCACGGCGAGCGCCGACCCGCCTCGTCGCTGGCCCGCCCGGGGGGCAAGTCCCTGCCGCCCCTGGTCGGCGAGCCGGCGACCGGCAGCTTCCGCACGGTCGTCTGGCGCGAGGCCGCCGGCGCCTGGGCCCGCGACCCCGCGCTCGAGGCCAAGGTGGCCGAGCTCGCGGGCCCCCTGCCGGTGCAGCAGGCCCTGCTCGGCCGCTGAGCGGCGGGACCCAGCGCTGGCGGGCGGCCCCAAAACGGCGCGCGGCCCGCGCGAGGCGGGCCGGCGACCTCCCCCGCGCGGGCCGGGGGAGGGTTCAGGGGCGCGAGGTTCCGCGCGGAGGTTCAGCGCTGAGGTTCCGCGCGGAGGTTCCGCGCGGAGGTTCAGCGCACCGCGGGCGCGGCGGGAGCAGCGGCGGCGGCGGCCTTCTTCTCGGCCTCTTTGGCCTTGGCCTTGTCCCAGGCCTTGAGCTCTTTCTTGGTCAGCAGGGCGCGCTGGCGGGGCTCCCAGTCGATGACCTCGTACTTGATGTTGGCCTTGTCGAGCTGGGGCTTGACCACCGCGACGGGGCCGACCACGGTGACGACCTCGTGGCCCGCGCAGCGGCTCAGCGCGTCCTGGATGCCGGCCTTGTCCACGCCGCCCAGGTAGTCCGGGTAGTTCTTGTAGTAGTCGAGCTTGCCGCGGCCGGGCGCGAGCAGGGCCGACAACATCTGATCGCCGGACTGGAGGTTGGTCACGCTGGTGCGGCCGACGTTCCACTGGTTCGTGCGGATCAGGCCCTCGTCAAAGCGGCCGGCGGCGCCGTCCTCGACGAGCTTGAGCATCGTCTCGACGCCGAAGCCCGCGCCGCTGTTCTGGATGACCGAGCTGATGATGAGCTCGGTGGTGTCACCCCAATAGCGGCGGGGGAAGGCGTAGGCGCCGTAGGTCAGGCCCTTCTCTTCGCGCAGCTTCTCGAACGCGAGGAAGGTCAAGATCTCGCCGAGCACCTGGGTGCGGGCCTCGTGCTGGGGGCCGTCGAACTTGAGCTGGCAGGAGAGCTGGACCTTGCTCTGGGTGCCGATCGACTTGTCGAACAGCAGCACGGTGCGCTCGGGCTGCTTGGTCGGCGCGGCCGGCGGGGCGATCTGGCCGACCTGCACGCCGTCCTTGGGCTTCCAATCGGAGAAGTACTCTTTGGCGAACTTCTCGGCCTCGTCCTGGTCGATGTTGCCGACGATGACCAGCCGCGCGTTCGCCGGCTGCCACTTCTTGTAGACCCAGGCGGCCAGGTCGGACTGGCCCATGCCGTCGAGCGCCGCGTAGTCGGCCGGGGTCATCCACTTGCCGTAGGCGTGCTCGGGGAAGAGGCGCTCCATGCGGATGCGGCCCGCCCAGGTCTCGGGCTTGCGGCCCTCTTTCTTGACGCCGTTGGTCCAGGACTTCAGGGCGCCGCCCTTCTCGGCCATGAACCAGTCGTACTCTTCGACGTTCCAGCGCATCTTGTGGAGCAGCGCGTCGAGGTTGCCGCTGCTGCCGCTGGCGTAGACCATGTTGCCGTCGCGGTACACCTGCCCGGCGACCGCCAGCGGGTTCTCGGTCGGGTTGTTGTTGGTCTGGACCGCGGTCGCGTAGACCCGCTCGGCCAGCGCGTCGAGGCCGGGCAGGGGCGCGGTGGCGCCCGAGCCGTCGACCTGCAGGCCGACCTTGACCAGCGGGGCCTCGCCGTGCTTGAGGATGACGACCTCGAGCCCGTTGTCGAGGGTGATCCGCTTGGCCTTGTCGACCGGCGGCACCACGGTCACCCGCTTGATGGCCTCAGGCGTCAGCTTGTTGGTGTCGAAGAGCTGGCGGCCCTTGTCATCCTTGGCGCGGTGCTGGCCCGAGCTGTCGGCCTTCGAGTCGGCCTCGGACGCCGAGGCCTCGAGGCGCTCGCGCTCCTCTTCGTCCATCGGGGTGATGACGAGGCCGACCATCCGCTCGCGGGTGATGTACTTCTTGGCCAGCGCGCGCGCGTCCTCGAAGTTCACCGCGTTGGTCTGGTTGATGTTGTCGGAGAAGAACGCGGCGCTGCCGGTGTAGTGCGCGTGCTGGGCGACGAAGAACGACCGGCCGTAGAGGCTCGCGACGTTGTCGGTCTGGCCGAGCAGGCTGCTCATGCCGTAGAGGCGCGAGAAGGTCTGGCTGCGGTCGTAGAAGGGCTTCATCACCGGGTCGACCGGGTTCCACTGCAGGTAGAGCGCGTCGCCCACCTTCTCGACGAGGCGCTCGGGGGTGTCCGAGCTCATCGCGCCCTGGACGACCATGCAGACCACGACCGAGTTGATGCGGTCCTGCATCGCGAAGCAGCCGAAGTCATCGACCTCGGACTCTTGGCTGAGCGGGTCGTAGTTCGAGTCCAGCGTGTAGCCGACGTAGTTGGTCAGCATGTTCGCCGCGACGTTCGACACCGGGTCGTCGGAGCAGTACCCGCCGGGCAAGCTCCACGCGACGATGGCGGTCGGCTTCTCGACCATGCCCTGGATCTTCATGATCTCGGCGGACTGGCGGGCCGGCGGCTCGGGGCGGGCGTCACACGCGGTCCGCGGCTTGGCCGGCTCTTCGAAGGTCTTGCGCAGGTGCGCCTCGAGCTTCGGCATCCAGTCGTTCATGAACTTGTTGCGCGCGGCCGGATCGGTCAGCTTCGTGTAGGCCGCGGCGTCCTCGGGGCTCATCAGCAGCTCTTCGTGGTCAGCGAAGGCCTCGAAGATCATGCGCATGCCCTGGCCCTTGCTGAGGTCCAGGTCGCCGACGACCGCGATGGTCGAGTACTCGGGCCGGTAGTTCTCGCGCACGAACCGCTGGACGTCGGCCAGCGAGATGTTCATGATCGTGTCGTGGCTGCCGATCGTCGAGTTCCGGTAGGGGTGATCGGCCGGGTACAGCAGCTTGGGCAGGTGGAGCAGGGCGGTCCGGATCTCGGGCGAGCCGTTGCTGCCCATCTCGTAGCCCATGCGCAGCTCGTTGCGGACGATGAACTTCTCGGAGTCCACGTCCTCTTGGGTCACGCCGGCGACGCCGTCGACCATGCGCATGGCCTCGATGCGCATGAGCGGGATGGTCGCGTCGACCGGCGCGACCGTCATGTAGTTGGTCCAGTCGGTGCTGGTCGACGCGTTGAGCACGCCGCCGAGCTGGTTGATGACGTCCCAGTTCTTGGGCAGGTCACCGTGCCGGGCGCGGAACGCGAGGTGCTCGACCGCGTGGGCGATGCCCTCGACGCTCTTCCCGTTCACGCCGACGCCGTCGTAGATGCTGCCGCGGTCGAACCAGTTGGTGACCGAGACGATCGGCTGGGTGTGGTCCTCTTGGAACAGGATCCGCAGCCCGCTCGGGAAGCGGTAGTCCTCGGTCTGGATCGAGTAGTTCGCCAGGCGCAGCGAGTACTCTGTCTTGGGCGGGGACGCGGCGTCGGCCACGCCGGGCAGGAGCGAGAGCGCGGTCAAGAGCGGCAGCATCATCGGGGAAGACTCCAGGTGGAGGGGAGGGGCGCGGCCAGCGGCCACAGCACCCTGGCGCGTGGAGGACGAGAGCGGAGGCGGAGGCGGGCCGGCCCGCGCGGGGGGCGCGGTCCGCCGAGGCCAGCCCGGAGGATCACAAGGTGGCGGCGGGGCCGTGAACGTTCACGGGCGGCCCGCGCACGGGGGCGGCGGCGCCGGCGGTCCCGCCCGTGCGCGACGACCTTATCCCAGCGCTCCGGCGCGCGGCGCGGTGCCTCCACCCCGACCGCGGCGATACTCCGGCCCCGCGCCGCCCGCACCGCCGCAGGGCGGAGACCGGCGCCGGAGCCTCCCTGTGTCTGTCGCCGAACCGCGCCCCGCCGCCCCTCTGCGCCCCTCGCTGCAGGCCGACGTCCGCCCGACGCTGAGCTGGACCGCCGCCGCGCACGGCCTCCCCTTGCTGTCTGAGCTGGTGCTGCACAACCCCGGCGAGGCGCCCCTGCCCGCGCTCACGCTCGAGCTGTGGACCGAGCCCCCGGTCCTGCCCGGCCAGTCGATCCCCCTGCCCGCGCTCGAGGCCGGCGCCCAGCGCGCCCTGCCGCCGATCCCCTGCGGCGCCACGCTCGGGGCCCTCGCCGCGCTCGACGGTCCGACCGCGGCGCGGCTGCGGGCCCGCATCCCCGCGCCCGACGGCGAGGCCGCGCTGTGGGAGGCGAGCTGGACCCTCCAGGCGCTGCCGCCGGCCCACTGGGCGGGCGCGGGCGCCCCGCCCGAGCTCCTCCTCGCCTTTGTGCAGCCCCAGCTCCCCCTGCTCGACGGGCTCGGCGCCCCGGCCTCGCCCGGTCCGCTGACCGCTGCCGGCCAGCGCCAGCGCCTCAGCGCCGCCCTCGCCCACCTCGCCGGGCTGCGGACCGCCGCCGGCGCCCCCCTGCGCCTCGATCCGGCGCCGCCCCGCTGGTGGGACGAGGGCCAGCCGGTGCGCCCCCTGCCCGACCTGCGCGCGGCCGGCGCCTGGTCGCCGCTCGAGCGCGCGGTCCAGGCCGCCGCGGCGCTCGAGCGCGCCGGCGTCGACGCCCAGCTCGTGCTCTTCGCCGACGGGCCGCGGCTGGGCTGCTGGCTCGAAGCGCGCCCGCAGCCCGCGCCGCTGCAAGACGACCCGGCCGCCCTGCGGACCCGCGCCGACCAGGGCGAGCTGCTGATCCTCGATCTTGACGCCATCTTCGGCGGGCTGTCGCTGGACCAGGCCGGCGCCCGCGGCCGCGACGCGCTCCAGCCC
>JBJONS010000026.1:0-6427 GCA_046051725.1 Pseudomonadota bacterium
GCGGGGCGGTGGGCACCCGGCGGGGGCGCGGCAGGCCGGCAGCCCGGGGCGAGGGAGGCGGCCCCTCGGGCGCCGGCGCGGCCGCGGCGGGCTTGGGGCGGGCCTTGGGCGGCGGGGCGCCGCGGCGCAGCTCTTTGGCCGGAGGCCGGGGCCGGGGCGGATCGGCGATCACCGGCGCAGCGGCCGACGCGTCGACGGGAGCAGCCTGCGGCGCGCGGTCCTCGACGACCGGAGCCGGAGCCTCGACAGCAGCCTCGGCCAGAGCGGCCTGCGGCGCGCTGTCCTCGACGACCGGAGCCGGAGCCTCGACAGCAGCCTCGGCCAGAGCGGCCTGCGGCGCGCGGTCCTCGACGACCGGAGCCAGAGCCTCGACCGCAGCCTCGGCCAGAGCGGCCTGCGGCCCGCGGTCCTCGACGACCGGGGCGGCCTTCTTGCTCGCCTTGGCGGAGGACTTGGCCTTCTTCAACGGCGGGGCCGCCGCCTCGACCGGAGCGGCCTGCGGCGCGCTGTCCTCGACGACCGGAGCCGGAGCCTCGACAGCAGCCTCGACCGGAGCGGCCTGCGGCGCGCTGTCCTCGACGACCGGAGCCAGAGCCTCGACAGCAGCCTCGACCGGAGCGGCCTGCGGCGCGCTGTCCTCGACGATCAGGGCCGCCTTCTTGCTGGCCTTGGCGGAGGACTTGGCCTTCTTCGCCGGCGGGGCCGCCGCCTCGACGGCAGCCTCGACCGGAGCGGCCTGCGGTGCGCTGTCCTCGACGACCGGAGCCGGAGCCTCGACAGCAGCCTCGACCGGAGCGGCCTGCGGCGCGCTGTCCTCGATGATCGGGGCCGGCGCCTCGACAGGCGCCTCGACCAGAGCGGCCTGCGGCGCGCTGTCCTCGACGACCGGGGCGGCCTTCTTGCTCGCCTTGGCGGAGGGCTTGGCCTTCTTGGCCGGCGGGGCCCCTGCCTCGACCGGGGCCTCGACCAGAGCGGCCTGCGGCGCGCTGTCCTCAACGACGGGCGGCGGGGAGGCGGCCCCCTTCTTGGCGCGGGCCGGGGCGCGCGGCGCGGGAGCAGGGGCCGGGGCCGGCGGAGGGTTCGGCGCCTCGGGCTGGCTCTGGGGCGCTGCGGGCGCGGGCGGCTGCGCGCGGTCGCGGCTACGGGGCATCAGCGGGCTCCTCCTCTGCGGCGGTCAGCGGGCGCGGCGGGCGGGCGCGGACCTTGCCCGCAGCACCCCGCCCGGCCACTCTCCGCGGGCGCGCGGCGCCTATTGCGCCGCGCCAGAGGATGCCGCCTTGAAGGACAAACACATCGCGATCCGCGTCGAGCAGTGCCTGAGCCTGGCCAAGGCCAGCGGCTGTGTCCGCCGCCAATTCGGCGCCATGCTGCTGGATCCCGAGCGGAACGTCGTGCTGATGGATGGCTACAACGGCGGCCCGCGCGGGGGCGGGCGCCTCTGCGGCGGCGAGCAGTGCCTGCGCGACGCCGAGGGGGTCCGCAGCGGCACCCGCATGGAGCTGGGCTGCCACCACGCCGAGATGAACGTGATCTGCAACGCGGCGGCCAACGGCGTGCCCACCCGCGGCGCCTGGCTGATCGTGACCGGTGAGCCCTGCCTGCTGTGCGCCAAGCTCATCCACCACGCGGGGATCCGCCGGGTGCTGGTGGTCAGCGGGGGCTACATCGGCGAGAACGGCGTGCATTACCTGCATGAGCACGGGGTCGAGGTGCAGCCGGTCGAGGGGCCGCCCGACCCGCGCGCCGCCGGCCATCGCCCGGGCCCAGCCGCGGAGTAGGATCGGGGCGGCGGTCCCCGCCGCAGGAGCCCGATGCGCACGCCACCTCCGCTCACCCGCCGCCCGATCCTCGCCTTGCTGCTCGGCCTCGGCCCGGCCTGCACCGGCGGCCCCGACCAGGCGATCACCAAGAACAACGCCGAGCCCACCGCGCGCATCCTCTCCCACATCGACGGGGATCGCGTGCTGGACGGTGTTGAGGTCACCTTCCGCGGAACGGGCACCGACCCCGACGACGGGCCCGAGAACCTGCGCGCCCGCTGGCTGCTCGACGGCGTCGAGCTCTGCGCCGAGGCGGCGATCAACCTCGACGGCACCATCGTCTGCCTGGGCGCGCTCTCGGTGGCCGACGGCGGCCTGCTCTCGCTCGAGGTGCGCGACGACGACAACGCGACCGCCCTGGCCCAGGTCCAGCTCGAGGTGCTGTCCAGCGCCCCGCCGACCGCGTCCATCGCCACCCCCGTCGAAGGCACGCACTACTACGCCGATCAGCTCATCGACGTGCTCGCCCAGGTCGACGACCCCGAGAGCCCGCCCGGCGAGCTCGTGGTCGAGTGGAGCCTCGGCGGCGGCGGCGCGGTCGACCTGCCGGGCCCCGACAGCGCGGGGCTGATCTCGGGCGCGGTGCTGCTGCCCGAGGGCCCCCAGACGCTCAGCCTGCGGGTCACCGATCCCCAGGGCAACACCGCCGCCGAGACCGTGCTGGTCGACGTCGGTCCGCCCAACACGGCGCCGAGCTGCGCCCTGCTCAGCCCGGCCGAGGGCGCGGTGCTGCCGGTCGGCGAGCTGCTGACCATGCAGGCCCAGACCGCCGACGTCGACGTCGGTCCCGCGCTGCTGACCGTGCGTTTCGACAGCGACCTCGACGGCCCGCTCGACGAGCTGCGGCCCGACGCCAGCGGGCTCGCCGTCGGCGTGGCGGCCAGCCTCAGCCCCGGCGTGCACCAGATCACCGCCACCTGCGTCGACGAGGTCGGCGCCGCGTCGGCGGCCAGCGCCTCGATCCGGGTCGCGGCGCCGCCGAGCGCCACCATCACCACCCCCACCGTGGGCGACACCTACGACGCCGGCCTGCCGATCACTTTTGAGGCGACGGTCGGCGACGCCGAGGACGACCCGGCCAGCCTGCAGATCTCCTGGGTCAGCGACGTGGACGGCGAGTTCAACACCACCCCGCCCGACTCCGCTGGCGCCCTGCGCTTCTCGGCCACCCTGAGCACCGCGCCCCATCAGGTGCGCCTGACGGTCACCGACAGCGACGGCCTGAGCGTCAGCCGCATCACGACCTTCGAGGTGCGCCCGTGCGTCTGGTACTTTGATGGCGACAATGACGGCTACGGCGATCTCTTCGCCACCGTCGAGACCTGCGCCCGGCCCTCTGGCTACGTGGCCGACAGCACCGACTGCGACGACGGCGACGCCACCGTCTCGCCGGGCGCCGACGAGCTCTGCAACCTCGTCGACGACGACTGCGACGGGGTCGCCGACGAGCCGGGCGCGGTCGACGCCCTGGCCAGCTACCGCGACGCCGACAATGACAGCTACGGGGCCCCGGGCACCGTGATCGGCGAGTGCGTGATCAGCGCCGGGCGCGTCGGCAACGGCCTCGACTGCGATGACGGCAGCGCCGCGGTCAACCCGTTGGGCGTCGAGGTCTGCGACGACGGCGCCGATCAGGACTGCGACGGCCGCGACCTGCCCTGCGTGCTCGAGCGCGACCTCGCCGTCGCCCCCCTGCGCCTCTACGGCGAGCTGGCCCGCGACGGCGCCGGCGCGGTGGTCTCGGCCGCTGGCGATCTGGACGGCGACGGGCGCGCGGACCTGCTCGTCGGCGCCCCGCTGGCCAACACCACCGCGCTCGACGCGGGCGCCGCCTACGTGATCGCCGGCGGCACGACCGGCGACCGCGACCTCAGCTCGGTCACCGCCCGCATCGTCGGCGGGACCCGCGACGACGCGCTGGGCGAGGCGATCAGCGCGGCGGGCGACGTCAACGGTGACGGCTACGACGACATCCTGGTCGGTGTTCCGGGCGACGACACCGCGCTGACCGACGCCGGCGCCGTCCTCCTCTTTTATGGCCCGGTGGTCGGCGAGCTCGACCGCACCGACGCCGACCTGACCCTGCTCGGCGTCACCGCCGACGAGGCGGCGGGCGGGGGCCTCGCGCCGGCGGCCGACATGGACGGCGACGGCGTCGCTGAGCTGCTCATCGGCGCCTGGGCCGAGGACGGCGGCGGCCGCGACGCGGGCCTGGTCTACCGGGTGAGCGGCGCGGGCCTCAGCAGCGGCAGCCTCAGCGCCGCCTGGGCCAGCTACGAGGGCGAGCTCAGCGACGACCAGCTCGGCTACAGCCTCTGCACCGGCGATCTCGACGGCGACGGCCTGCGCGA
Source organism: Pseudomonadota bacterium (assembly GCA_046051725.1). Classification (GTDB taxonomy): domain Bacteria; phylum Myxococcota_A; class UBA796; order UBA796; family UBA2385; genus JAEUKK01. The sequence continues at coordinate 4,172 of JBJONS010000026.1, forward strand.
CCTGCTGATGGGCGCGCCCTACGAAGACACCGGCGGGAACGCCGCCGGCGCCGTCTACCTCGTGCTGGGCGGCGGCCCAGCCGGCCGGCTCGACCTGCGGTACGCCGACGCCCAGCTCACCGGCGAGTCGACCACCGACTTCGCCGGGCGCTCGATCGCGTGCGGGGCCGACGCCGACGGCGACGGCCAGGATGACCTGCTGGTGGGCGCGGTCGGCGATGACACCGTCGGGGCGAGCAGCGGGGCCGCCTACCTCTGGACCCACGCCCTCAGCGGCACCCGCAGCCTCGCGCTGGCCGACACCAAGCTCATCGGCGAGGCCGAGCTGGACTACTTCGGCCGCGGCGTCAGCTTCGGCGGCGACGTCGACGGCGACGGCGTCGAGGACCTGCTCATCGGCGCCGACGCCGACGACGCGGGCGGGGTCGACGCCGGGGCGGCCTACCTGCTGCGGGGTCCGGTGGGCCCCGGCACGCTCGGCGCCCGCGACCTCACCCTGCGCTGGCTCGGGCCGGCGGCGGGGGCCGGCGCGGGCAGCGCGGTCGCCGGCGTGGGCGACGCGGACGGCGATGGCCAAGATGACGTGCTGATCGGCGGATCGGGGCTGGACACGACCGGCGCCGACGCCGGCGGGGCCTGGCTCTGGCTGGGGGGCCCGGGGCTCTGAGCGCCCTGCTGTCAGGCGCCCGTCAGGTCCGCTGACCCTTCGAGCACGCCACCGGCAGGTTTCGCTTTTCTGTTCGCGACATCTGGAGACAAGTCGGGCTAAGCTCTCTCTGTGGCGGCGCTGCGCCGCCAGGGGGAGGGCCGATGTACACGCGCTGGCTGACGCTGTCGGTGGCCCTGGTCGGGTGCGCGGCCCCTCCGGCTGGCCTGCCGCCCAGAGATCCCCACCCGCCTGGCCACGCCGACGCGGGCCGCCCCTCCACCGCCCCCGCGGCCGCGGCCGAGGCGGTCGAGGTGCGGCCGGCGCCCGCCTGTGAAGACCCGGTCGACGGCTTCGCCCGCCTCGACGAGCGCGGGGCGGCCCTCGGCCTGCAGACCGCCGCGCCCGCGCTCCGCGACCTGGCGAGCTGCCCGGTGATGCCCGGCGTCGTGCTGGCGGCCGACCTCGACGGCGACCACCGCGACGAGCTGGTGCTCAACCAGGTCGAGGCCGCCCCGGTGCTGGTCCGGGCCGCGGGCGGCGCGCTGGTCGAGCAGGTGGCCGAGGGCCTCGGGCCCCCCGACGGGCGGCCGCTGCTCAGCCTCGCCGCAGCCGACCTCGACGGCGACGGCGCCACCGATCTGCTCGGCCTCGGCGAGGGCTTCGTCGTCTGGGCCGCCAACGCCGGCGGCCTGCGCTTCGCGCCGTGGGCCCCGATCGTCTGGACCGAGGGCTGGCCCCGGGTCTGCTACACCGGCATCGGCCTCGGTGACATCGACAGCGACGGCGATCTCGACTTCGGTCTGCCTGGCCTCGACACGGTCGAGCACGCGGGGCAGCCGATGGGCAGCGCCGAGACCGGCTGGCGGGGCAGCGTCGACGCGCTCTACCTGCGCGAAGACGAGGGCTTCGTGCACGACCGCGACCTGCCGCGGGGCGCGGGGCTGGGCTTCTCGCTGGTGCACCACATCACCGACGCCGACAACGACGGCGACATGGACCTCTGGGCCTGGGGCGATCGCGTGGTCGGCGACCACCCGCCGGCCGCGCTGTGGCGCAACGAGGGGGAGGGCGACGACGGGCGCCCCCAGCTCACCAACGTGGCGCCGGTGGTCGGCGCGCAGAGCCGGGCCAGCGCGATGGGCTTGGTGGTCACCGATCTCAACGGCGATGGCGTGGTCGACCACTGCGTGAGCGACGTCGCGCCCAAGCTCAGCTGCCTGCTCAGCAGCCCTTCGGGCTACTACGAGGGCGCGCTCGCGCTCGGCCTGCACGCAGATCCGGTCGAGGTGGCCGAAGAGCACCACCCCGAGGCGCCGCCCGAGCCGCCGCGCCGCGACAGCGAGGGCCGCCCGCTCCTCGACCTGTGGTCGACCTGGGGCCTCGTGATGGACGACCTCGACAACGACGGCCACCGCGACGCGGCGACGGTGGCTGGCCCGCCGCCCGACCAGGGCAGCGTCTACAGCTCCGATGTCAGCGGCTGGCAGCCCGACTGGATCTGGCAAGGCGGCCCCGAGGGCTTCACCGACCGGGTGGCCGAGACCGGCTTCCACAGCATCGCGTGGGGCTACGGGCTGGTCAGCGCCGATCTGTTCGGTGATGGCCAC
>JBJONS010000027.1:0-3559 GCA_046051725.1 Pseudomonadota bacterium
TGGTGGCGCCGGACCAGCCCGGCGAAGGCGGCGGTGTCGCCGCCCTGCGCCCGGGCCACCAGGTCATCGTCAGAGGCCTCGCCGAGCAGCGCGACCACCGCGGCGGCGCCGGCGAAGAGCAGGGGCAGCCCGAGGTGGAGCGGCACCAGGTCAGCGATCTGGAGGGCCAAGACGAGGCCGGTCATCACCCCTCCTCTGTCTGGGCGCGGGGGCACGCCCAGGATTGGACAGCGCCCGCCGCCCTGGGTTCCCCACATCCGCGCGAGGCGGCGCTCAGTCGACGTGCTCGGCGGGCTCCATGCGGAGGCGGGCCCCGGTCTTGACCGCCTCTTGGATCGCGTCCAGGCCGAGCTTGCTGTACGGGAACAGCGTCTTCTTGATCCGCGCGCCCTTCACGCTCACGCCGTCGAGGTTCGCCTGATCGAGATCGGCGTTGTCGAGCTGCGCGCCGTCCAGCACGGCGTCTTTGAGGTTGGCGCTCCACAGGCTGGCGCCCGTGAGGTTCGCGTTGCGGAAGCTGCACGAGCTCAGGTTCGCCTCGGCGAACTTGGCCAGCGTCAGATCCATGCCGTCGAAGCTGAGGTCGGAGAGGTCGACCCCGCGCATGTCGGCGTCGCGGAGCGACTGGCCGCGGCGGATCGCCTCTTGCACCTGCTTGCGGCTCATCGAGCCGGGGCCGCCGAAAAAGTCGTCGGGCTCCACCACCGCACGTCGTCTGCTCATGACGCGTCGTCACTCCTGCTTTGCGGTTGCTGCGCGCCAGCGGAGGGGCGCACCGCCCCTTCACCGCGCGCGACGATGTCTTCGAGGGCCCGCACCACGACCGTGGCCAAGGTGCCCGGGGGCGCGTCGCTGAAGTGGTCGGCCCAGTGCACCCCGCCGGGGTTCAGGGTGTTGACCTCGACCAGCTTCCCGCCGATGACGTCCAGGCCGGCCACGGCTATCCCGTTGGCCAGCAGGTGGGGCGAAATGGCCGCGCAGAGCGCCTCATCCGCCGGCTCGACCGCGCACGGCGCCGGCTGCCCGCCCTGCTTGAGGTTGTGGCGGAACTCGCCCTCGCCCCGGGTCCGCAGGTAGCCGCCGACGAGGCGGCCGTTGACCCAGAACAGGCGCTTCTCGCCCGCCTCGGCCTCGGGCATGTAGCCCTGGATGATGGCCTGCCCGCCATAGGTGCGGGCCGCGATCACCGCCTTCTCAAGCGCGGTGTCGTCGCCCTCGGCCACCAGGCGCACGCCGCGCCCGCCGCTGCCCTGGGTCGGCTTGACCACCACCGGGCCGCCGAGCTGGCGCGCGAAGGTGAGCGCCGAGGCCGGCGAGGCGGTCAGCACCGTCGGCGGACGCGGCACGTCGGCGAGGCTGGCCAGCCAGGCCTTGCCCCGGGTGCGGGCGAGGCCGCTGGGGTGGTTGACGCAGATCACGCCCTGGTCGGCCGCCATCAGCAGCAGCTGCAGCAGGTACCCGGGCATCGGGTTCACCCGGACCAGCAGCAGGTCGATGTTGCTGAGCTCGACGTAGCGGCGCGGGGCGGCCTGCTGCTTGATCAGCGCGCTGAGCGCCTCGACGTCGGCCTCGGGCTGATCGATGCACCAGGCGCGGGCGACGAGGCGGCCGGCGCTGGTGACCTCAAAGTCGGTGGGCTCGAAGAGCCGCACGACGTGGCCCAGGCGGGTCATCGCGTCGATGAGGTGCGCGGTGGTCCACGAGGCGTCGACGACCCGGGCGCTGGTGACGATGACGGCGACGCGCATGCTGGTCCCGGTGTTGGGTCGGACGCGCCGCAGCGCCACCCGCGGGGCGGGCGCGCGCGTCTATTGCGGCCCCGGCGGCGCGCCAACGGGCCGGCCCTCGAGCTCGGCGAGCAGGGCCCGGGCCATCTCGGCGTGCATGGGGTCGAGGCCGGGCGCCGCCAGGGCCCGGGTGAAGCCGGCCCGGGCCTCGGCCAGCTCTCCGAGGCGCCGCTGCAGCTCGGCGCTCAAGTACAGCGCCCTGGCGGTCTCTTTGGGGCTCAGCCCGCCCTTGGCCAGGGCCTCACGGTACCGGCGCAGCGCCTCGCGCTGCAGCGGCGGCTCCTCGACCAGGGCCACCGCCCGCACGATGTCGAGCGCCTTCTGCTCTTGGGCGCTCAGCGGGCCCAGCGCCGCAAAAGCCGCGAGGTGGGCGTCGCGCTCGGCGCCGTAGCCGCCCCGGTGGGCGATGCGGGCGAGGTTGAACCGGACCGTCTTCTGCTGGGCGAGGGTCAGGGGCTTGGCCAGCTCACCGGCCCCGGCCTCGAGCAGGCGGCGGGTGAAGGCCGGGCCCTCGAGCAGGGTGGTCTCGCCCACCGCCCGGTCCCGGGCGGTCCAGCTCGCCTCGAGCCAGACGTCGGCCAAGAAGAGCGGCGGCATGCCCAAGGCCGCGTAGACCGCGGCGGCCAGCACGTGCCGCTCGGTCACCGTCGGGTTGGCCGGGTCGCTGAGCTTGGCCCGCGCCTTGACGAGGGCGGCCTCGACCAGCTTCTTTTGGCGGGCATCGAGCGGCTGGCTGAGGTGCTCTTGGTAGACCGAGAAGAGGTTGCCGGGGCAGGTGGCGACGTGGAAGGTGCGCCACTGGCCCTCTTTGCCGTAGTAGGCGAGATCGGCGTCCCAGCCGCCGACGCTGTTGTCGAGCACCTTGCGAAAGCCCCGCACGCTGACCGCCGGGTCCAGCGGACAGGGCAGGTTGTCGACGGGGGTCACCCGCACCGCTCGGGCCGAGGGCGCCCCTCCGACCAGGACCACCACGGCCAACCACCCCGCAACGCGCCGCATCTCCCCTCCCCTCGCCGCCGTGCACGCGCTGCGCGACGCAGCCTCAGCGTGCCCAGCTCAGGCCCAAACGTACATGCTCCGTGTCGGAGACCGCGCCGATCGGCCCGCCCGTGTAGTCCAGCAGGTCGGCGAAGGCCGCGGGCGCTGGCGCCGACACCGGGACCCACAGGCCGCCCAGCTCGAGCCACAGGCCGTCGCGCACATCCAGCCGCAGGCCGGGCCGCAGGGCGAGCTCGCCCAGCGCCACGCTGCCGAGGCCGCCCGCCTGCAGCACCAGCCGCTCGCGGGCCAAGCGCCACTCGGTGTAGAGCGCGAGCTGCAGGTCGGTCTCGGCGACGAGCTGAAGACCATCGGGGTCGGTGATCCCGCTGAGGTGCTCGAGCCGCAGCTCGGCGCCGAGCACGCCGGGCGGCCCGCTGGCGCTCCACTCTGCGCCGGCGGCCCCGCTCCACAGCGGCCGCGTGACCGCCCGCAGCCCCGCGCGCTGGACCAGGCGATCCGAGGTCCAGGCGCCCTCGCCCTTGAGCAGCACCGGGCCCGCCGGGACCGAGAGCCCGCCGCCGAGCACCGCGGTGCGCGGCCAGGACACCGCCAGCGCGCCCGACAGGTCGGGCACCTCGGTCAGCAGCGCGGCCCCGTTCAGCTCTGCGCCGCCGAGCAGGCCGACGGCCTGTGGATCGGCGAGCAGCATCGGGCGCCGGCTGCGCATCCAGGCGGCGAGGGCCTCGAGGTGCACCGGGCCGAGCGCGCCGCGGGCCCGCGCGGCGAGGTCG
>JBJONS010000028.1:0-10029 GCA_046051725.1 Pseudomonadota bacterium
TCGAGCACGAGCAGCTGGTCGAGGGTGTGGCGGACGGGGCGGGGCATGGGGCCTCGGGGCGCGGGTCCGCCAAGATAGCGACCCTGGGCCTCTTGCGGAGCAGCGGCCGAGCCGGCGGAGCAGGGCGCGCGGTCCGCCCCGAGCGAGGCGGGGACTCCGCACCAAAACGACGACAGGGAGGGTCTTGTCCCCTCCCTGTGACCTCGGCCGCGGGCCGTCCCTACTGCGGAGCAGCCCCGCCACCGAAGGGATCGGCGCCCTCGCCGGCCGGCTTGGCCGCGCCGTCGGCCGCCGGGCCCTCGAGGCCGGGGGCGCCGGTCGGCGCGACCTCGACCGGGGCGTCTTGGGCGCTGGGCGCGTCATCGCCGCCCTCGTCCTCGGCCTCTTCCAGCTCTTCGCGCATCAAGATCTGCCGGTAGCGCATGGCGTAGGCCGGCAGCAGCTCGGTCAGCTCGACGTTCTCGGGGTCCTCTTTGATCGCCCGCTGGATGGTCAGGTAGGCCTTGAGCGGCTGATCGGCCCGGTTGTAGGCCTCGGCCAGCGCGATCATGCCCTCGGTGCCCTCGACCTTGTCGACCGCGATGTAGGCGCGCACGTCCCAGGCCTTGAGCAGGCGGGCGAAGTTGTCGTCGGCGGTGTCCTCGTGCAGGTGCAGCGGGGCGCCGTACTCGATGCGCATGTTGTCGTCGGTGTTGAGCTCGGCGTCCTGGGTGAACTCGAGGATCTTGTCCTGGTCGACCAAGAAGCGGATGAGCACGTCCTCGGGCTCGGTGACCTCGATCACCGCGAAGTCGGCGGCGACCTTGGGGTCCTTGCCCATGATCCGGGCGACGGCGTCGGCGTCGAGCTTCAGCGGCTCGTCGCTGCCGATGAGCACGGTGTCGGCGTCCTCGATCGTGCTGTAGAGGTGCACGTACTTGTAGGCGGTCGCGAAGGTCTTGAACAGCGAGCGCAGGTCCTCGTGGTCCATGCCGTAGAGCTGGACCCACTGCGACCAGACGCCGCCCTTCTTGAGCTTGCGCTTGCTCATCGCGAAGAACTCGGCGGTGAACAGGTTGCTCACGCCGGTCAGCCAGGGGTTGCTCGGCTCGGACACGATGAGGTCGTAGCGACCGTCGGGCTGCAGGAAGAGGTGGTTGCGGCCGTCGTTGGCGATGAGCTTGACCCGCGGGTCTTCGAGCACGCGGTGGTTGTGCTCGTCGAAGTAGTGGCTCGCCTCGACGATCGCGGGCTCCAGCTCGATGATCTCGATGGAGGTGGGGCTGCTGTGCAGGCTCACGCTGCCGGCGGTGATGCCGCTGGCGAGGCCGATGACCAGCACGTCTTTGGCATCGGGCGCGTAGACGAAGGGCAGGTGCGCGCAGAGCACCTGGGTGGGCATGTCGATCTGGGTGCTGGCGTCGACCTTGCCGTTGTTGGCCAGCCAGATGTTCTTCCCGCCGCGCTGGCGGGCCACGGTCACGACCGAGCTGAGGCCCTCTTTGTAGTAGAGCAGCTCGTAGGGGGTGACCGCGAACTCGAGCACGCCCTCGCGGTTGCGATCCTCGGGGTCCATGTCGGACACGTACTTGTACATGCCGGCGGTCATCAGCAGGGCGTCCCAGGGCGGCTTGGCCCAGTTCACGAGGCCGATGAGCGTCATCACGAGGCCGATGATGCCGAGCTGGCCGGGCATCGTGAGCTTCTGCTCACGCGCGTCGTTGGCGGCCCACAGCGCCCCGCCCATCGCGAGCACGTTGAGCGAGACGGCGATGAGCACGGTCTGGGTGACGGCGAGGGTGGGCAGCAGCAGCAGGCCGCCGAAGGTGGCGCCGAGGATGCTGCCGACGGTGTTCCAGCCGTAGATCCGGCCGACCGGCGCGCCGAGCGCCTCTCCGACCGAGGCAGCCCGCACGAGCACCGGGAAGGTGGCGCCCATGAAGAAGGCCGGCGGGGCCATGATCGCGACCGACAGCAAGAGCTTGGCCGGCCAGAGGTAGTCGGGGTGGTCGACCACGATGTTGTAGAGGTCGACAAACCAGAACGGCAGCTCGTTGTACTGCCACATGACGCCATAGGCGAGCAGGGCGACCATGAACTGCAGGCCGCCGAGCGCGGTGAGGACCGCCGGGACTTGCCCGCGCCGCCAGGCCGCGTCGGCCAAGAAGCCGCCGGCCCAGCCGCCGGTGCCGATGCCGAGCAGGAAGCTGAGCAGCATGACCGAGAAGGCGTAGGCGCTGCCGCCCAGCGTCAGCACCATCACGCGGAACCAGCTGACCTCGTAGATGAGGCTGCTGAGGCCGGCCATCAGCGCGAGGGCGGGCAGCGCGTAGGTCCAGGCCGGGGCGCGCCCCTCGGCCTTCTTCTCGACGGCGGGGCCGACCGCGCCGGCGACGTCACCGACGAAAAGACCGAGGCTGCCAGCCATCAGGCAGAGCAGCAGGTTGCCGCCGGCGGTGATCCAGGTCGTGGCCGCGAGGCCGTAGCCGGGCAGCAGCACGAAGCCGGCGAGGCCGACGCCGACCACCGCGCCCATGGTGTTGGCGCCGTAGAGGCCGCCGACCGCCTTGCCCGACTCGTCGTTGGCCAGCGCCGAGAAGCGGGCCAGCACCGGCAGGGTCGCGCCCATGCAGATGGTCGGGGGGAGGAGGAAGAAGCCGAGCAGCAGGAACTGGAAGGTCGCGAAGATCGTCGGGGAGGGGTGGAAAGCCTCCCAAAAGCCGGTGTAGACCGGGACGAGCAGCTGCACGAGGGTGGGGAAAAGCAGCGCGTAGAGGCCGATCGCCCCCTCGAGCACCGCGTAGGTCACCAGAGGCCGCTTGATCCGGTCGGCGACCCGCGAGGCGATGAACCCGCCGCCGGCGAGGCCGGTCATGAACGCCGCCAGCGTGGTGATCACCGACACCTGGCTCGTGCCCACCACGAGGTGCAGCTGGCGCTCCCACAGCGTCTCGTAGACCAGCGATGTGGCGCCCGACATGATGAAAAGGGGCACCAGCAGGGAGACCGCGCGCTTTCGCCGGAGCTCTTGCGCGACGGGGTCAGGGGTGTGTTCGGCCATGAGCAGGGAGATCCTCAAGAGGGGCGCGCGGCCTATCCAGCGACACGGCGCGGGTAAACGGCGAAGATGGCGGGGGGCTACCCCCCGAGGCCCGCGCGGCTTAGGCTGCCGGTCGCGCTGTCCGGGGCCCGCGCCGCGTCGCCCGCTGATCCATCCGCATCCGGCGCGACGCCCCCGCATCCCGCACGCACCCCGCACGCACCTCGAACGCACGTCCAAGCGCGTCCCCAGCACGTCCAGCGGGGCCCCTCCCGGCCCGCATTGGAGCCCCGAATGACCGGCACCCGCGACCTCCGCAGCCTCCGCGCCCTCCTCCCCCTGCTGGTCTTGGCGCTCGGCGTCGGCTGCAAGAAAGAGGTCGCCAACGAAGAGTCCACCGAGACCGAGCCGACGGTCGACTGGACCACCGGCGGCGACGGCGGTGACGGCAGCGATGGCGGCGGCGAAGACACCGCCGGCGACGCTGCTTCGGCCGAAGAGGCCGAGGCCGAGCTCGAGGCCCCCGCCGACCAGGGCGCGACCCTCATCGTCGTCGGCGCGCGCTAAAGCGGCCGGCGGTCGCCCGGGCCGGCGCGGCGCCGCCCGCGCTTCGCCGCCAGATCGTCACGCAGCTCGCAGGTGCAGGGCCGGCCGCGCGCCCGTGGCCTCGCCAAGCGCGAGCGGGCCCGCGGCCGATGGGCCGGGCGGCTACTCCTCGCCTTCGCCGTCCAGGTCCTCGTCGAGATCGCCGTCGAGATCGTCCAGATCATCGTCGAGCCCATCGCTGTCGACGCCGGCGGCCTTGGCCTCGGCGGCGCGCGCGGCGCTGCGGCGCTGGCGCTCGACCGGCGGCGGATCTTCGCCGAACAGCGCGCAGAGGTCGGCGGGCAGCGGCGACAGCACCTGCACCGGCACGCCGGTGCGCGGGTGCGGGAAGCGCAGCACCGCGGCGTGCAGCGCGAGGCGGGGCCAAGCCCGGCCGGCCGCCCCGCCGTAGCGACGGTCGCCCACCACCGGGGTGCCGGCGGCGAGCGCGTGCTGGCGGATCTGGTGCGTGCGCCCCGTCTCGAGCGTGCAGCGCAGGAAGCTGAAGGCCCCGCGCTGGCCTTCGCGCACAAAGCGGGTCGCCGCCGGCAGGCCGTCGACCGGGCCCTCCCAGCGGCCCTCGGGGCCCGGGTCGCCGAGCACCGCCACCCGGTACTCGCGGGTGATGCGCCCCTCTGCGAACAGCGCGGCGACCGCCGGGTTCGCCGCGGGGTGCGTGGTCAGCAACATCAGGCCGCTGGCCGGGTGTCGAGCCGGTGGTGCAGGCCCGCGTAGCGCTCGCGCGCGGCGACGATGCCAAAGACGTGGTGGGCCTTGCCCTCGCGGGTCGGCTGCGAGGGCATGCCCGCCGGCTTGTCGACCACGACCACGCTGGTGTCGTGGTAGCGGATCGGCAACAGGGCGGTGCTGTCGGGGGCCGCGTTCGACCGCACCTCGACCACCGCGCCGGACGGGATCACCGTGCTGGCGAACTTCTGGGCCTTGCCGTCGACCCGCACGCCGCCGCGCTCGATGGCGGCGCGGGCCCGCCGCCGCGACAGGTCGGTGTGGAGCGCGATCTGCTTCTCGAGCCGATCTTCGCTGTTGGTCACGAATCGCCTGCGCATCGGGGCCTCCCAGGGGGCGGCGGGCCTATCCTCCGCGGGGCCCGAGGGTCAGCCCCCCGCCCGGCGCCGGGCGGGCCCGCGGGTTCCAGACCAGCTCCCAGCGCAGGCCGCTGGGGTCCTCGACCAGGGCCCGGGCCCCGCCCCAGGGCGTCGGCCCGGCCGGCCGCAGCAGCCGCCCGCCCGCCGCGCAGAAGGCGGCGATCAGCGGCGCGAGCTCCTCTTCTGCGGCGACGTTGTGCGAGAGCAGCGCCGTCGGCGCCATCTCCGCTGTGTCCCCTCCCCCTCCGCCCTCGGCCACCAGCCGCGCCGGCGTGACCAGCGCGAGCACCAGCCCGCCCAGCGCGAAGAAGGCGTAGTCCTCGGCCTGCCGCAGCGGCGCCCAGCCCAGGCGCCCGTAGAAGGCCACCGCCGCCGCCACATCGGGCACCGGCAGGGTCAAGAAGCTCATCTCGGGGCGCATCGCCGGCGCAGACATCGGTCCTCCCGGCGGCCGGGCTCGCGGGGCCGCGCCGCCGGGGCTATCGGGGCGCGGCGGCCCCGGCGCCGCGGGAGGGCGGATGGGCGAGCACTTGGCGGCAGGGCCGCGCAGCCGGCCGGTGGGGGCATCGCTCGGCGGCGCGGTCGAGGACAGCGCGCCTGACGGCGTCTCGGGCGTCGACGGCGCGGATCGCCCCCACATCCTCGGCATGCTGCCGGCCGACCTGCTGGCCTGGATGCAGCAGAGCGGCGTGCCAGGCGGCATCACCGAGGCGCGCAAGGTGCTGGGCCACCTGGTCAGCGTCGGCGCGCCCCACCTCAGCAGCATGCGGCTGCCGGTGTCCAAGGCGCTGAGCGCGGCGGTCCACGCCCGCCTCGACCACCAGCGCCTCGAGGTGCTCGAGCGCTTCGTCGACCCCGCCGACAAGAGCGTGCGCTACCTCTTCCGCCACCCCGACGGCGCCACGTCCGAGGCGGTCCGCATCCCGCTGCACAAGACGGGCCGCTACTCGGTGTGCTTGTCGAGCCAGGTCGGCTGCGCGATGCGCTGCGCCTTCTGCGCGACCGGCCGCCTCGGCCTGCAGCGCAACCTCGCCGCCTGGGAGATGGTCGCCGCGTTCATGACCGTGCGCGACGAGGTGCGAGACGAGAACGGCGGCCGCGTGACCGGGGCGGTCTTCATGGGCCAGGGCGAGCCCCTGCACAACTACGGGGCGGTGATCCGCGCAGCGCAGGTCCTGAGCGACCCCTGCGGCGGCCGCATCTCGGCCGACGCGATCACCATCTCCACCGTCGGCCTCGTCCCCCGCATCCGCCAATACACGGCCGAGGGCCACAAGTTCCGCTTGATCGTCAGCCTCAGCTCGGCCATCGCGTCGCGCCGCGAGGGCCTCCTCCCCATCGCCGGAAAGTGGAGCCTCGAAGAGCTGGCCGAGGCCCTCCGCGAACACCAGGCCTCTGCCGGCGGGCGCATGACCGTCGCCTGGGTGCTGATGTCGGGGGTCAACACCGGCCCCGAAGAGGCCGAGGCGCTGGCCCGCCTGCTCGGAGACGTGCCGCTGCGCGTCAACCTCATCGACGTGAACGACGCGCGGCCCGACGGCTTTCGCCGCGCGCCCGACGCGGAGCGCAAGGCGTTCATGGACGCGCTGCAGGTGCTGCGGGCCCCGGTCGTGCGCCGCTACTCGGTCGGCCAAGACCAGCGCTCCGCCTGTGGCATGCTCGCGTCGACCTGGACCCCGCAGGCGGGGGAGGAGCAGGCATGAGTACCCGCGACGACGAGCTCCGGAACATCATCCAGGCGCAGCTTTTGCACGCGGCCGAGCACGCGCTCATCCGCGCCTACCAGATGCTGCGCCACTCGGCCTTCGACGACGAGCTCTCGCCGGCCACCCTCGAGATCCGCCCCCTGGGCCGCCGCCTCGGGTCGTGGACCCCGGCGACCCGCACCATCACCCTCGACCACGCCCTGGTCTTCGAGCGCCCCTGGGGCGTCGTGCTCGAGGTGCTCAAGCACGAGATGGCCCACCAGTACTGCCACGAGGTGCTGGAGCTGCCGGAAGAGCAGCACGGGGCGGCCTTCGCACAGGTCTGCGCCGAGCGCGGCATCGACGCCGCCGCCGCCGGCCTGCCCGCGGCCACCGATGGGTCGGCCGAGGCCACGCCGCCGGCCGTGCTGCGCCGCATCCAGAACCTGCTGGCCCTGGCCGAGTCGCCCGAGCTGCACGAGGCCGAGGCCGCGATGGCCAAGGCCACGCAGCTGATGCGCGAATACAACGTGCAGGTCATCAAAGACGACGCACAGCGCCGCTTCGAGAGCCGGCAGCTCGGCCCGGTCATGGCCCGCATGCCGCTGCACATGAAGGCGCTGGCGGGCATTTTGGGCGAGCACTTCTTCGTCTACGCCATCTTGGCCATCGGCTACGACCCGCGCAGCTGCGCCGAGGGCCGCTACATCGAGATCACCGGCACGCCCGAGAACCTCGAGATGGCCCACTACGTCTACGACTTCCTCACCGGCGTCGGTGAGCGGCTGTGGCGGCAGGTGGCCGCGACCAAGGGCCTGCGCGGCGAGCGCGAGCGCCAGCGCTTCCTCGCCGGCCTGCTCAGCGGCTTCTCGGAGAAGCTGCGCCGCGAGCGCAGCCGGGCCGAGTCCACCGGCCTCGTCTGGGCCGGCGACCCCCGCCTCGCCGCCTGGATCGACCAGCGCCACCCGCAGCGGCGCAAGGGCCGGGCCAGCAGCACCACCCGCACCGCGGCCTTCCACGCCGGTCGCGAAGAGGGCGGGCGCCTCGTGCTGCACAAGCCGATCACCAGCAGCGCGGCCCACGGTCGGGCGCTCACCGACGGGCGCGGCTGAGCGCGCGGCGACTTAGGCCCCGCGCTGGAGGCCCCCATGACCGAGCTCGCGCCCCAAGACGACCGGATCAACGGCCTGCGCCGCGAGGATCGGCAGCTCGCGGCCATCGGCCACGGCCTCAGCTTCATCGAGGGCGGGATCATCGGCCCGCTCATCCTCTACGTCGTCAAGCGCGACCAGAGCGAGTTTGTCGCCTTTCACGCGCTGCAATCGCTGTACTTCGGCCTCGCCTTCCTGGCGCTGGTGACGCTGACCTGCGGGATCGGCGTCGTCGGCGTCGTCGCCTACATCATCTGGGAGGTGGTGGCGACCATCGAGGCGAGCAACGGCCGGTGGTACAAGCTGCCCTTGGTCGGCGACATCGCCTACCAGCAGCACAACCCCGAGACGGCGCGGGCCCGGGGCCAGCTGCCCTGAGCGGCGACCCGGGCCCGGGGCCTCAGCGCGGCAAGACGTGGCGGGCGCGCTCGGCCTCGCCCCGGCTGAGCAGCAGGTAGCCGCGGGTCAGCGGCAGCTCGGCGAAGACCTGGGCGGCCGGCAGGGTGACCACCGCGCCCACGCAGCACAGCAGCAGGCCCGCCGTGCCGACAAAACCGGCGGCGATGCGCATGACGAAGAACCACACCAGCAGGTTGAGCTGGTGGCCGCGGCCGACACTGGCGCTCTGGCGCAGGGCGGCGCCGATCTCGAGGCCGTCGAGCGCGACGGCGTGCTCGGCGAAGCAGGTGCGCAGGCTCCACCCGATCCAGACGGGGAGGGGGAGGAGCAGCGCCAGCAAGCCGCCCCCGACGCCCATCGGCCAGCTCTCGCGGGAGAGGCCGAGCGCGAGCAGGCCGAGGCCCGGGGCGCCCAGCACCGCCCAGATCAGCGCGCTGACCAAGCCGATCAGCAGCTTGAGGCCGAGCATCGGGCGGAAGCGCGGCCCGCCCGAGAACAGGGCGCCGACCTCGCCGGCCCCGGTCACGAGCACCTGCTCGTGCAGGCGCAGCCAGCCGCCGCGCAGGAAGGCCCAGGCCGCCGCCCACAGCAGGCCGGCGCAGCCCACGACGACGAACAGCAGGCCGATCCCGAGCAGCAGGGCCCAGGTGTCGACCGACGAGAACGCCGCCTCGACGTCGGCCCAAAGCTGTGAGAACCCATCGCCCACGTCATTCTCGACGCTCGGACCGCCGCCGCCGCCGCCCGGCCCGACCGGGCCGCCGCCCGCCTGCCCGCCGGTGAACATGGTCATCAGCGCGCCGCCGAGCAGCAGCGGCAAGGGCGCGGCCCGCAAGCCCTGCCACGCCGCCTTGATGCCCGCCTCGAGGTCAAAAGCCGCCCAGAACCGCATGGTCCCCCCTGGTCGCTGGCCGCTACGCCGCCGCCCGCGGCCCTGTTGCGCCGGCGCGGCCAACCCCTGCCAACAGGGCCCCGCCCGGCGGAGCGCTGGCGAATAGGCCGGCGGCAGCAGCGGAGGTGGCGGATGCGCGTGGAGCTGGGCGTGGTGGCGGTGCAGGGCGGCGCCCTGGCGGTGGTGGACTTCGGCGCGCTGCGCGGCTGGGCCGCCGCGGGGCGGGGCCCCGCGGCCGAGGCGGCGGCGCGGTCAGGCGGAGGCGCGGTCGACTTTGGCGGCCCGAACCTCATCGTCGTCGGCGGCGTCCCCGACGGCGCCCACCGCGTGGTCGGCACCCGCGGGGCCGACCCGGGCCGCTGGCGCACGCTGGAGCTGGTGGTCCAGCCCGGGGCGGTGGTCGCCCAGGTTGACGAGCTGGGCGGCCTCATCGTGAACGAGGCCCGGCTGATGCTCTGCGCCCTGCCCGCCCTCGACGCGTGGTCGCATGACCAGCCGGCCGATGGGCGCGCCGATCTGGCCTTCTGGGGCCGCGACGCCGACGCCGTGGCCGCCGAGGTCGGCGCCCAGCGCCTGCCCGAGGGGGTCTGGGGCTGGGCCGACGTGCCGCTCGACCAAGGCGAGCCCTGGTTCCGCTACCTCGAGGGGCTGAAGGCCGAGCGCGGCCTGAAGCTGATGGTCGACTGGCGGCCCCACTCCCACCCCTTCATGCTGCTGGGGCAGATCCGCGCCAAGCCAGAGGAGGTGGGCCAGCTCTCGCTCGCCGGCGGGCTCGCGTTCGGCGCGATGACCTCGTGGGGAGATGGCGTCTTCCCGGTGCTGGCCCTGCGCGACGCCGCTGGCGCCCTGGTCGGCCTGCGCGTCGACCTCGCCCGCGACGGCGGGCCCGACCTGCGCGCGGTCGGCGGCCCGGTCGAGCCCGGCGCGGCGCCCCTGCCCGGGCCGGGCGCGGCGGCCCTCCCGCCCACCCCGCAAGAGGCGACGGCCCGCGCGCTGACCGAGGGCGCCAAGAACGTCGCCGGCAACATGGCCCGCCGGGCGGTGATCTCGCAGGTGAAGGGCTACCTGCCGCGCTTCTTGTGGCCGCTCATCCCCGGCCAGGGCGGCTCGGTCGAAGAGAACGTCAAGAAGATGGCCGGGCGCGAGGTGAGCAAGGCCCTGTGGGGCTGCGGCTGCAGCGTCCTGATCATCG
>JBJONS010000029.1:0-5631 GCA_046051725.1 Pseudomonadota bacterium
GCGCAGCGCCCCCTGAGCCTGCCACAGACGGCGCCCCTCCGCGGCCCCTCTGGTGGCGGCCGCGCTGCGAAAGCAGTAATGAATGAGCGTTCATTCACTCCCCCCGCCGCAGGAGGCTCCCGATGAGCACCACCGTCTTCTCCGCCGATCTCCGGGACATCCGCTTCGTCCTCCACGAGGTCCTCCACACCTCCGAGACCCTCAAGGCCTTCCCGGCGCACGCAGAGCTCGAGACCGAGCTCATCGACTCGATGCTCGACACCGCCTACGACGTGGCGCGCGACCAGCTCCACCCGCTCAACCGTGTGGGCGACCGCGAGGGCGTGCAGTTCGCCGACAACGCGTGCACCACCCCGACCGGCTTCCGCGACACCTTCAAAGAGCTCGCCGCCGGCGGCTGGATCGGCATCTCGGCCGGCGCCGAGTTCGGCGGCATGGGCCTGCCCCACATCATGGACACCTGCACCGGCGAGCTGTTCACCGGCGCGGCCCCGGCCTTCGTGATGTACCCGGGCCTCACCAAGGCGGCGGCCAACCTGCTCGCCATCTTCGGGCCCGAAGACAAGAAGGCCCTCTGCTGCACCAAGATGTTCGCCGGCGAGTGGGGCGGCACCATGTGCCTGACCGAGCCCGGCGCGGGCTCTGACGTCGGCAGCAACACGACCAAGGCCACGCCCAGCGGCGAGCCGGGGGTCTACCACCTCGAGGGCGAGAAGATCTGGATCTCGGGCGGCGACCAAGATCTGACCGACAACATCATCCACCTCGTGCTCGCCCGCACCCCGGGCGCGCCGGCCGGCACCAAGGGCCTGTCCATCTTCTTGGTGCCCAAGTTCGAGTTCGCCGCCGACGGCACGCTCGGCGCCCGCAACGGCATCTACGTCGAGGGCATCGAGCACAAGATGGGCATCAACGGCAGCGCCACCTGCGCCATCGCGCTCGGCGCCAAGCACGCCTGCAAGGGCTGGCTCATCGGCGACGAGGGCCAGGGCATGCCCATCATGTTCCACATGATGAACGAGGCCCGCATCGCGGTCGGCGTGCAGGGCCTGTCGGCCGCCGCCGCCGCCTACCAGTACGCCAAGGCCTTCGCCGCCGAGCGCATCCAGGGCGTCGACGTCAAAGACTTCGGCAACGCCGCGGCGCCCAAGGTCACCATCAACCGCCACCCCAACGTGCGCCGCATGCTGATGTGGCAGAAGGTGCACGTCGAGGCGCTGCGCGCGCTGGTCTACGACACCACGCTGAAGGCCGACGTCGCCCACCAGACCACCGACCCCGACACCAAGCGCGAGCTTGAGGGCCACGTCGAGCTGATGACCCCCATCGTCAAGGCCTATGCCAGCGACAAGGGCTTCGACAGCGCGGTCTACGCGGTGCAGGTCTTCGGCGGCAGCGGCTACACCCAAGAGTACCCCGTCGAGCAGATCGTCCGCGACACCAAGATCAGCAGCATCTACGAGGGCACCAACGGCATCCAGGCGATGGACCTGCTCGGCCGCAAGATGCGCAAGGGCAGCGGCGTGCTCTTCCTCAACTGGCTGAACCACTGCAACGAAGAGCTCGAGCGCTGCAAAGAGCTCGACGAGCTCAAGCCGCTGGTCGCCACCTTCGAGAAGGCCCGCGACAGCCTCGGCAACAGCGCGATGCACCTCGGCGGCCTCGGCATGGAGGGCAAGCTCCACGCCGCCATGCTGCAGTCGAAGAACTTCCTCGACCAGTTCGGCAACGTCATCCTCGGCATGCACACGCTGCAGCAGGCCCGCATCGCGCTCACCACGCTGGCGGCCGGCGGCGTGAGCGCCGACGACGAGGTCTTCTACAAGGGCAAGCTGCTCAACGCCCGCTTCTACATGGGCCAGATCCTGCCGATGGCCCTGGCGCTGGGCAAGGTCGTCACCAGCAACGACGAGTCTGTGTTCGACGACAGCTTGTTCGTCTGAGCGCACCTGGGGGTCTGTCCGCGCACTGGCGGGCAGACCCCTCTCTCTTCGGCCCCGCGGCGCGTCCGTCGGGCCGTCCTTTTTGGGGCGTGACCATGCCGGAGCCGGGCGCGCACCGTGTCCGACCGCGGAGAGGGCCCGCAATTGAGCAGGCCCCCACCTTGGCCGAAGCTGGATCCACCGGCGCCCCCTCCACCACGCGCCGCGCGGACCGCCCATGCGCCCTGCCCCTCGCGTGCTCCTCGCCCTGAGCCTCGCGCTCGCGGGCTGCCCCTGGTTCGAGGCGGACCCCGCCGACACCGCCGACTCTGGGGCGACCGAGGTCGAGCCTGGCCCGGACTGCGCCGCACACCCCCTGGACTGCGACCTCGCCGACAATGACTGTGACGGCGAGGTCGACGAAGGCGACGAGATCGAGGCCCGCGCGTGGCTCGGGGTCGACGGCGACGCCGACGGATGGGCCGCGCCCCCGCTCGCCCTCGGCTGCCCAGACAGCACCGTGGGCTCCGGCGACTGCGACGATGAGGACGCCGCGGTTCACCCCGAAGCGACCGAGCGCTGTGACCTGCTGGGGGATGAAGACTGCGACGGCCTCGCCGACTGCGCCGACCCCGATTGCCTCAGCAGCTGCGTCGAGGACTGTGACGACCTCGTCGACAACGACGGGGACGCGCTCGCCGACTGCGCGGACCCCGACTGCCGCAGCAGCTGTGGCGAAGACTGTCGCGACCGCGTCGACAACGACGGCGATGGCCTGCGGGACTGCGCCGACGAGGACTGCTGGGGCGCCAGCTGCAGAGAGCAGTGCTCCACCCCCGGCGACGAGGACGGCGACGGCCTCGCCGACTGCGAAGACACAGACTGCAGCGACCGCTGCACCGAGCGCTGCGATGGCGCGGATGACGACATGGACGGCCTCGTCGACTGCGACGACCCCGACTGCGGCCTCGAGCTGGCCTGCTGGACCGACCTTCAGGTCGAGGCGGACGGCCTCTCGGTTCGGCGGGAGCTCGTGGCCACTGCGACATGGGGCACGCCCACCATTGCCCTCCAACAATCCATGACCGCCGAAGCGCTGCGCATCGATGGGGTCGCGCACACCGATCTGGGGGCCCCCCTGCCCTGCGCGCTCGCCATCGTGGACGTCGCGGCGACTGGCTACATCCAGGTGGGCACCTCGTGGATCCGCCCCTGGGGGACAGTCCTTCACCCCTTCGAGAGCTCCGCGGTGCGGGGCGCTGTCGACACGCCCTCACCGACCGGCTGCCCCACCGTCCTGCCCCGGGACCTGCGCGCCTTCGTCCCCCCACAGCTGCCGAGCCCCGCGGCCACCTGGGCGCTCCGCACGGGGGACATCCACACCATTCTCACGATCGCCCCTGCGGCGTCGGGCACACCGGTCGACCTCCGGCTGCTCATCCAGGCACCCACGACGTACACCGTTCACCCTATCGGAAGCTCCACCGAGACCTGGGAGCGCATCGCGTCACAGGTGATCACGGGCGAGCCGCTGCTCTCGACCGCCCCGTAATGTACGCGGCCGCCCCCTCACGCCAACCTTGCGCACACGGAGCTCCCCATGTCCTCTCCCACGTCGCCCTGGGCTCCTTGGTGGCTCGCCGCAGCCCTGCTGCTCGCCTGCGCCCCTCCGCCGGCTCCGCAGGGGCCGCCGAGCGGCGCACCACCGACCCGGGTCCAATCCACCTCGACGCGACCGTCCCTCCCCGCTCTTCCGGCGCTCCCCAGCGCCGTAGAGGCGGGCGCCGCCCCGGCCGCGGTCCGCCTGCCCGCGCCTTGGGTGCGCGAGGACTGCGCCCAAGCCGGCGACGAGGACCTCGACAGGCGCGCCGACTGCGCAGACGACGAGTGCTGGGGTCCGGCCTGCGCCGAGGACTGCGCCACCGGTGGTGACGAAGACGACGACGGTCTCGCGGACTGCGAAGACGCCGACTGCGCTGGCGGCTGCCTCGAAGACTGCAGCGACAGGGTCGACAACAACAGGAACGGTCGCATCGACTGCGACGACGAGGAGTGCGCCCTCACGATGCGCTGCTGGACCAGCCTGACCCTGCGCCCGCAAGGGGGCGCCACGATCGCGGCGAGCTCGGTCCGCACCGACGCCCACTCGCTGGGACAGTTTAGCCGCTCCGAGCACGTGAGCGCACGCCTCGACGGCCTCGAGGTCCATGGGCTGGTCGCGTCCACCTTCGGCGGGCTGCGGCCCTGCGGCGCCCTGCTCTCGGGGCTGCGCTTGACACAGGGCACCCTCTACGTCGACGGGGCGTCACTCGGTTCGCAGTGGCTCCAATTCGACTCGTTCCAGACCGCGTCTGCGGCCACGCCCATCGACGGGCCCTGCCCCGCGCCGACCACCCTCGACGTCGAGGCGCTCGACCTCCATTTTCCTTGGCCCGCAGCGAGCTCCCACTCGGCGGGGATCTCGGTCGACGAGCTCCCCGACCTGCGGATCGAGCATGGGGTGGGCCTCATCGAGCTGACCGGCCTGCAGATGGGCGAGCGCCGCAGCAGCGTGCACCGGACCCGCCTCCACCCCTTCTCCTGGAGCACCACCTCCGCGGCCTGGTCCGGCGTGGCCACCGGGATGGTCTACATCCCCTAATTCACGTCCACGGAAGGCTGCTCCCCCTCCTCGCGGCCCACCGTCGGGCGGTCCACCCCAGCCAAGGCCTCTGTTGGGCGGGCTGTGTGCGCGGTCGGGCGCCTGCGCACGGGGCCGCCCGGGCGGCGCCGCGGTCGCCCCGCTCAGGGCCGGCGACGAAGCAGCGCCAGGACCAGCGCGAGCACCCTCCCCCACAGCCACCGCAGGGCGCCCAGCTGCGCCGGCCGAAGGGCCCGCCCCGACCGGCCAGCGCGGGGCGGCGGGGCCTCGGGCCGGCGGGCAGCGCCGGGTGGGGTCGGGTCCGACGAAGCGCCCCGCGGCCGTGCGGCGGGGGACGGCGCGCGGGCGCCCGCGTTCCCCTGCAGCAGGGCCCGCTGCAGCGCGGCGTGCAGATCATCGCGCAGCACGAGGCCCATCGCCTCTTGGGGCCGCTCGCGGGTCTCGCCGGCCAGATCGACCAGCAGGAAGCCATCTTCGCGCTCGAAGTGCTCCAAAAACACATCTCGAAGCACGCCCTTGCCCTTGCCGAACCACACCACACAGATGGGCTCGGTGCAGGTGCGCAGCGCCGCGCGGGCCTCGGCCGCCCGCATGCCGTGCAGGTCGAGCAGCTGCACCTCGGCGTCGCGCGCGCCGGCCGCCTGCAGCGCCGCCCGCAGCGCCGGGCCGGCCTCGTCGAGCAAGGTGTGGGCGCGGGCCACGCGGTCGAGCTGGGGGTCCACCTCAAAAGCATAGGCGAGGTGCTGCACCAGGGGTTCGAAGGCGTCGGTGATGGCGGGGTGGGCGTCTCGGGGCATCCCGACGGCTAACCGCTGCCCCCGCCGGGCCGCGGCGCGTCCGGGCCCGCGGCCCCCTGCCGCCGGGCCCGTCTGCAGTTCTGCACGCGCCAGCGCACCTCTGCCGAGCCTTTGTGCGGCAACGCCAAGGCCGCCCCCGGCGCCACGCGGCATGCTGGAGACAGCGCCGGCGGGACCTGGCGCCCGGCCTCCACCCCCACCCTCGACGGTGACCTATGCCCATGAACGCCCAACCTGTCGTCGTTCACCTCGCCACCACCACCACCAGCCT
>JBJONS010000030.1:0-9844 GCA_046051725.1 Pseudomonadota bacterium
GCCGCCGGCACCGCCCGCAGCGCCGCGCTGGCCGGACCGAGGCCGTCCCCCCGCGCGGCGAGGGCCGTGGCCGCCCGCTCAGGGTCGGGTGCGAGGCGCACCAGCTCTTCGAAGCCAAGACCGCGCAGGTCGGCCCGCGCACCGACCGCCAGGGGCAGGGCCTGCGCCGCCGCGTCCCAGGCCGCGACCGGGAGCGTGCCTGCGAGGCACCCCGCCGCGACAGCGGCCAGCCAACGGGCGCCGGCCTGGGCGACCGGGTCCTCGGCCGCCTCCCAGGCGGTGGCCGCCCGGCCGTACCAGCTCGCCGCCTCTTCGGGGCGCCCGCAGCACAGCTCAAGGTCGCCGCGGATCTGCTGGGCCAAGGCCGCTTGCCGCGGCGCGAGCCCGCCCAGCCCGCCCGCCGTGGCCGCGCCCAGGGCCGCCCGCGCCGCGCCCAGGCGCCCGAGGCGCCGCTCGAGCTCGGCGAGGTTCAGGCCCGCCGCCTCGCGGGCCCGCCGGTCGTCGGCCGCCGCCGCCAGCCGCAGCGCGTCGGCGAAGCAGGCCCGCGCCGCCCGCGCCCGCCCGAGGCGCTCGGCGGTCGCCCCCATGTTCACCAACATGCGGGCCGCCGCCGCCCGGTCGCCGAGCTGGCGCACCGCCGCCAGGGCCGCCTCGTGGGCCGCCTCTGCCTCGGCCAAGGCGCCCCGCTGCCCGTGCTGGGCGCCGAGCGCGGCCAGGGCCGCGGCCCGGGTGAGCGGATCGACGGCCTGGCGGGCCTTCTCGAGCGCGGCCACGCCCAAGGCGGCCTCGCCCCGGGCCACCGCCCCATGCCCCACCCACAGCGCCACCCGCGCCGCCCCGTCGGGCAGGGCGTGGGCGCGCACCAGGGCCTCGGCCTCGGCCACCGCCTCGTCGAGCGCCCGCCAGCGCCCCGCCGCGGTCGCCGCCCGGGCCTCGAGCAGGCAGGCCTCGAGCTGCTGGGCCGGGTCGAGGGCGTCGACACCGCGCTGGCGCAGGGCGGCGGTGTGGGCGGCGGCCCCGGCCCGGTCTCCTGCCCGCAGCGCGCCCTCGGCGGCGAGGCGCAGGGCCTCGGGACGGTCATCCTCGGCGCAGAGCTCGAGCGCCCGGGCCGCGGCCCCCGGGGTGCCGGTGCGGGCCCGGGCCAGCCAGAGCGCGCCCAGCTCGGCGGTGGCGCCCGCCCGGCGCAGCAGGGCCTCGGCGGCCGGGCTCGGGCCCTCGACCTCCCACAGCGCGCGGCCGAGCAGGCGGGCCGCGCTGGGCGCCGGGCTGCGCGGCGGGCCCGACCAGGCCCCGTCTGCCCGCAGCCAGCCCCGGGCGCGCAGGGTGGCGTCGGCGGCGGCGAGCTGCCAGGCGGGGGCCCCGACCGCCGCGGCCTGGACCCGCGGGGCGAGCGGGGCGAGCGGACCCGCGGCCAGCCCGTGCAGATCGGCGAGCAGCTCGACCAGGGCGTCGGCGGAGGGCGCGGCCCCGCGCGGGCCGGCGCGGGCGGCGTCGAGCTCGAGCAGCAGCGCCTCGCGCCAGGCCTCCCAGTCCGGGGCGTCGGGCAGGGCGAGGCCGTCGAGCGGCTCGCCCGGAGGCCAACGCCCGCTGGCTTGGGCCTGCGCGACGTCGGTCTCGGCGTGGACCGCCACCCAGCCCTCGTCGACCTGAAGCCAGCGGTCGGCGCCGGGGGCCTGGCGCAGGGCCCGCAGCTCTTGGCGCAGGTTGCCGAGGCGGCCCTCGCCCCACAGCAGGGTCGCCAGGGCGGCCCGCGGGGCCGGGCGCCCGAGCTGGGCGAGGTAGCACAGCAGCGCGAGGCCCTTCTTGCGCAGGCCGACCAAGGGCTGCCCCTGCCAGAGCGCGGCGGGGCGGCCGAAGAGGTGGACCACGAGCGGGGGGCGATCGGCGGCGCTGTGCATCGGAGCCCGTCGGCCGGGCCGGGGTGGCCGCGGCGGGGGCTGTGCACCGCCCCGTCACGCCCGCCGGGTATCGCAAGGGGGAGGCCCGCGGCAGTCGGCGGCCGGCGGGGCCCCCGCGGGGCTTCGGGGAGAGCTCGGCGCGCTGGGGTGGAGGTGGAGGAGCGCCCGGGCCCGCAGGGGGCGCGCGGAGAGCGGCCGGGCGCGGAGGGGGCGCCGCCCGCCCACGCCCCAAAAACACAGCCCCCCGGGGGGCCGAGGCCCACCCGGGGGGAGCGCTCAGCCCGGGCTCAGAGGCCGCGGAGGCCGAGGAGCAGGCCCACGACGCCGGTCGAGCTGCTGACGCCGGGCGCGCCCGAGAGGATGTCGCTGACGCCGTCGCCGTTCACGTCGCCGAGCGCCACGCCGTAGCCGGCGTTGGCCGACCCGGACGGGCCCTCGACGCGGAAGTCGAGCGCGCTGAGCGACCGGACGCCAGAGATGGTCGTGCTGCCGAGCATCACCGCCGCGGTGCCCGCGCCCGTCGAGGGCAGGTCCCAGTTGTAGGCGCCCATCACGAGGTCGTCGAAGCCGTCGTCGTTGACGTCGCCCCCGCCGTCGATGTCGCGGCCGAGCCAGTCTGAGGTGGCCACGCCGGTGATCGTGGCGCTCATCGCCGTGTTCGCCACCACGCCGGTGCGCCGGGTGGGTCCGCCCAGGTAGATGAACACGCCGCCGGCGTCGTAGAACGGCTGGTCATAGTAGTGGCCGCCGACCGCGAGATCGTCGTAGCCGTCACCGTTCATGTCGCCGGCGTTCGACACGGCGTTGCCGAAGTAGGTGTCGTTGCCCGACGAGCCCGGGCCGTTGAGGGTGGCGTCGGCGGCGGCCGCGGTCGTGGTGCCGGTGTAGCGCACGCTGTCGCCGTAGTTGATGTAGACCCGGCCCACGTCGAGGGCGATGGTGTCGTCGCCGGGCTCGCCGACCGCGAGGTCAGAGAAGCCGTCGCCGTCGATGTCGAGGGCGCCGGCGGTGTAGCGCTCGCCGAGGTAGTCGAAGCTGCCCGCGCCGGTGAAGCCCGGGGCGCCGGTGGTGACGTTGATCGCGCCGGTGGGCGTGGCGCTGCCGTAGATCAAGTAGACCGCGCCGAGGTTGCTGGCCGCGCCGTGGCCGCCGACCAGGAAGTCGTCGAAGCCGTCCCCGTCCACGTCGCCCGCCCCCGCGACGGCGCCGCCGACATAGGCCGAGCTGCCCGCGCCGCTGTAGGTCGCGGCCGCCGCGGTGGGGGTGAGGGTGCCGCTGCGCCGGGTCGCGCCGCCGAGGAAGAGGTAGGCCGAGCCGCCCGAGGACGCGAGCGCGTCTTGGCCGTAGGCGCCGATCACGAAGTCATCGAAGGTGTCGCCGTTCACGTCGCCGACGATGGCCACCTGCCAGCCGAGGAAGTCCGAGGCGGTCGCGCCCTCGATGGTGGCGCTGGACGAGGACAGCGCGGCGCTGGTCGGCGAGGCGCTGCCGTACTGCAGGTAGGCCCGGCCCGCCGAGCTGCGGCTCGAGGGGTCAGCCCCGTAGGCGCCGACGAGGATGTCGTCGTAGCCGTCGCCGTCGATGTCGCCGCCCGAGGCGACGACCTGGCCGGCGTAGTCAAAGGTGGCCACGCCGGTCCAGGCCGCGCTCAGCGCGGTCGCGGCGTAGGTGCCCGTCCGACCGCAGCCAAAGGCCCCGCCGTCGCAGTTGTTGTCGAGGCCATCGCCGCAGACCTCGGACACGTCAGGGTTGACCGCCGAGAGCGCGTCGTCGCAGTCGGCGTCATCGACGGCGTAGCCCGCCGGCAGGGCGCAGGCGGCCACCGGGATCGAGGCCTCGGCGCCGAAGGTGTCGCCGTCGACATCGGGGTAGAACCAGGTGCCCGTGGCCAGATCGACGCTGGTGTCGGCGTCATCGGCCAGCGCGTCGCAGTCGTCATCGACGCCGCCGTTGCAGACCTCGACCCGGGCTGGGTTGACCAGCTCGTCGCGGTCGTCGCAGTCGGTCGTGTCGGTGACGTAGCCGGCGGGCGCGCTGCAGGCGCGGGTGCGGTACACCGTGGCCCCAAAGCCGTCGCCGTCGGTGTCGCCGTAGTACCAGTCGCCCATGGTGACCAGCGGGTCGCTGTCGTCGCAGTCGCCGCCGAGGCGGGACTCGCCCTCGCCCAGCCCGCAGGCGAGGCTCACGGTCGCGCTGTCGCCGAAGCCGTCGCCGTCGCCGTCGGTGTAGACGCTGATGTCGGTGCCGGCCACAAAATCGGCGTCGTCGCCGTCGACCTGCCAGTCACAGTCGTTGTCGACGCTGTCGCAGGTCTCGGGCGCGCCGGGGAAGACGTCGGGGTCGATGTCGTCGCAGTCGTCACTGCTGCCGACGAAGCCCGCCGGGGCCGAGCAGCCCCGGGCGCGGACCGCGCCGTTGCCCGAGCCGTCGTTGTCGGCGTCGGCGTAGTACCAATCGCCCAGCGTGACCGCGCCGTCGCTGTCGTCGCAGTCGCCGCCGATGAGCGAGAGGCCGGCCTCGAGCCCGCAGCTGTCGCTGAGCATGGCGGTGTCGCCGTAGCCGTCGTTGTCGGCGTCGACGTACAGGGTCACGCCGCCGCCGCCGCTCAGGTCGCCGTCGTCGCCGTCGACCAGCGCGTCGCAGTCGTTGTCGACGCCGTCGCAGATCTCAGGCGCGCCCGGGTACGCGTCCGACTCGGTGTCGTCGCAGTCGTCGGCGTTGTCGACGAAGCCGCCGGGCACGCTACAGGCCTGCACCGCGATGACGCTGCTGCCCGCCCCGTCGTTGTCGGCGTCGGGGTAGAACCAGCCGCCGAGGGTGACCGCGGCGTCGCTGTCGTCGCAGTCGCCGCCGACCGGCGAGAGGCCGGCCTCGAGGCGGCAGCTGGCGCTGAGCGTCGCGGTGTCGCCGTAGCCGTCGCCGTCGCCGTCGACGTAGAGGGTCACGCCGCCGCCGCTGGCCAGATCGCCGTCATCGCCGTCGACCAGCGCGTCGCAGTCGTTGTCGACGCCGTCGCAGGTCTCGGGCGCGCCGGGGTAGGCGGTGGGGTCGGTGTCGTCGCAGTCGTCGCTGGTCTCGACGAAGCCGGGGCGGGCCGCGCACAGCTCGGCGCTGATGTCGGCGTTGCCGCGGCCGTCGGCGTCGGCGTCGACGTACCAGGTGGTCGGCAGGCCGATGGCCGCGTCGGCGTCGTCACAGTCGTCGGCGGTGGGCACGCCGTCGTCGTCGCCGTCGGTGTCGACCGTCCCGTCGGTGCCGTCCGCTCCGTCGGTGCCATCCGTCCCGTCGGTGCCATCCGTCCCGTCGGTGCCGTCCGTCCCGTCGGTGCCGTCGGTCGTGCCATCGGTGCCGTCGGTGCCGTCTGCGGTGCCATCCGTACCGTCGCTGACGCCATCAGCGCCGGTGTCGGTCTTGCCCGCGTCTTCGCAGGCCATCAGCAGGGTGAGGGCGATCAAGCCGAGTCGTTTCATGGGAGACCTCAAGGAGAGCGGCGAGGGGCAACGAAGCAGGGGAGCGGGCCGGGACGGGGCGCAGCGGCAGAAGGGCCCCGAAGGCGCCGGCCCCGCCACCATATCGCAAGCGTCACGAGAAGTATCCAAAACCGGCGCTTGATCGACACGCTGATCCGGGCGCGGCGCACGCAGCGCTGACCGGCGGTGGCGCGCCTCAGCCCGCGGCGAGATCCCGGGCCAGCCGCAGCCCCACGTGGGCCGAGCAGAGGTCGGCCGCGTAGCCGAAGCGGTTGGCGAGGCGGCTCAGCCGGGCCGAGCCGGTCCAGGCGCCGCCGCGCACCGGGCGCTCGTCGCGGCGCCCGTCGAACTCGGCCTCGGCGCACCACTCGCGGCAGCCGCCCGCCAGATCGCGCACGCCGTAGGCGCTCTCGTCGCCGGCGGCAAAGCCGACCGGCTGGGGCGCGCGCTTGCCCGGGTGGCTGTCGGCCATCAGGCAGAGGCTCGCGTCAAAACGACCGCCCCAAGGGAAGAGTCGCCCGTCGCCGCCGCGGCCCGCCTTCTCCCACTCGAGCTCGGTGGGCAGGCGGGCGCCGGCCCAGGCGGCAAAAGCCACCGCGTCGGCCCAGTCCACGCCGAAGACCGGCCAGGTGGGCAGGTGCTGATCGCCCTCGCTGTCGACGAAGGGCAGCGGGTAGGGGTCGGCGGGATCGAAGTCGGGCCAGAGCGGGCTGGCCCGGCCGCTGGCCATGCTGCGCAGGCGCGGGCGGCGGGCGTCGGCCAGCGCCGGGTCGACCGCGGCGAGGTCGAGCAAAAAGGCGCGGTACTCGGCGTTGCTGACCGGCAGCCGGCGGATCAAGAAGCCGGGCAGGTCGACCACCCCGTCGGGCAGCTGGGTGCGCAGCTCGGGGTCGCCGCCGAGCCGGCAGGGCCCGGCCGGCACGTAGGCCCAGCCCTCGGGCACGTCGATCAGGGGCAACGGGTGGTCGGTGCGCCAGGCCTCGCCGCGGGCGAGGCGCAGGGTGGTGGCGGCCGACCGGCCGGCGGCGTCGAACCAGCGCAGGCACCAGGCGCCGGGCTCGACCTCGACCTCAGGGTCCGCCGCCCCGCCGGGGGCCCAGAGCGGGCGGGCGGGGCCGAGGCGCCACAGCGCGTGCTCTTCGAGCACCGGGCTGAGCGCGGCGCCGCAGCCGGCCGGCAGCCCGTCGAGGCGCAGCGTGGCCGGGCGGTGCAGGGCGGCGACGTAGGCCCGGGCGCCGATGGCCCGCACCCGGCGGGCGAAGAAGTCGGCGATGGCGCCCTCTCCGGCGGCGAGGGCGCGGTGGTGGCGGTCGAGCGAGAGCCGCGCGGCGGCCTCGCGGGCGGGCTCGAAGGTGGGCGCCTCGCCCAAGGCCGCCTCGGCCGAGGCGAGGGCCTCTTCGTCGGCGCGGGTGGCCTCGGCCTCGGCCTCGCGCCCGGCGAGCTCGGCGGCGAGCAGGTCGGCCTTGTCGGACAAGGGGGCCCAGGCGGGCACGGCGACGCGGGCGGCCTCGGCCTCGGCCCGGGCGGCCACCGCGCGGTCGCGGGCGTGGGCCGACCGGCGCTCGGCCTCAGCGGCGCGGGCCAGCCAGGCCTCGGCGCGCGCCACCCGCTGCCGACCGTCGAGGATGGTGTCCAGCTCGTCAATCGCGTCGACGACCGTCGCCGGGCGCTCGCTGGGGTGGGACGCGAGCATGCGCAGCAGCAGCTCGCGCAGGGGGCCCAGCGCCTCGGCGCCGGCCAGGGCCTCGGGCGGCCCAAACAGGGGGCGGCGCAGGCGCTGGGCGGGGGTGTCGCCGGTGTAGAGCGGCGCCCAGAGCGCGAGCTCGGCCCAGACCACGGCCAGCGACCAGAGGTCAGAGCGGGCGCTGGGCTCGCCGCCGCCCAGCAGCTCGGGCGCGACGTAGCCGGGGCTGCCCGCCAGCCGCGCGCCGCCTTGGCCGATCTGCCAGGCGAGGCCCCAGTCGAGCAGCAGGGCCTCGTCAAAGCGCCCGATCATGATGTTCTGGGGCTTGATGTCGCGGTGCAGCACGCCGCGGCTGTGGGCGTAGGCGACGGCGGTGGCCACCTGGCGGGCCACGCGCAGGCGGGCGCCCAGGGGGGCGAGCGCGGCGGGCGGGGTGGGCTCGCGCATCAGCGCGTAGAGGCTGCGGCCGTCGACCCGCTTCATCACCAGCCAGGGCCGGCCGCCCTCGTCGGCGCCGGCGTCGTGCACCGGGACGATGTTGGGGTGCTCGAGCTGGGCGGTGACCCGCGCCTCGTTGAGGAAGGCGGCGCGCTGGGCCGCGCTGGCCAGCGGATCGCGCAGCACCTTGAGCGCCACCACGCGCTCGAGCACGCTGTCTTCAGCGAGCCAGATCGAGCCCGAGCCGCCCCGGTCGAGCTCGACGCCGATCTGGTAGCGGCCGGCGAAGGGCGCGTCCGGCGGCTCGGCGACCAGCACCTCGGGCGCGGGCAGGCCGTCGATGCTCACCGTGTGGGCCAGGGGGCGCGCCGCGGCGCCGGCGTGGAACTGCAGCGTGGTGGTCGGCGAGGTCAACGAGCCGGACCCGAGGCCGGCCGACAGGGCCGCGCCGACGCCGGCGGCCTCGGCCGCGGACTGCAGCGGCGGCGGGGCGACCGCGAGGTCGAAGGTGCCGTCGCCGAGGTCATCGGGGCCCAGGCCGTCAGGGGTGGAGGGGGGGGACACGCCGGGCTCCAAGTGCGGGCCGCCGGTGGGCGCCCCCGTCGATTAGGACGCTACCACGCGCGACCTGCCCGCGCGTCCGAGGAGCCCATGCCCATCGATCTCAAGCTCGCGCACGCCGTTCACGTCCAATCGGCCACCCACACGGTGTCCGGCAACACCTCGACCTTGTCCGTGGTCGTCGACGGCGGCGGCGGCCTCGTGTCGCTCGGCAAGGCCGGCCACTACGCCGTTCTGCGCGGCGGCTCGGCCCCGGGCACGGTGACCTTCGTCAACGACGGCACGCCCAAGCTGCCGGCGGTCTTGCACCTCGGCGACGCCAACCAGCCCCGCATCGAGCTGACCCACGACGAGGGGTGGAGCCCGTCGACGAGCGCCCAGGGGCGGTGGAAGGTGGCCGGCCCGCTGGCCTGCGCCGCCAACAACGGCGGCCTGCTCGTGATGCTGCGCCTCGATGGGCAGGGCTCGCCGTTCAAGCTCACCGTGACCCGCACCCCGGCCAACGGCACGAACTGGGTGGTCACCAGCCAGGCGGTGGCGGCGAGCCCCAAGCCGGGCAGCTACCGGGCGGGCAAGGGCAGCCAGGCCGTGGCCTGGGTGGGCGTGCCCAAGCCGGCGGGGGTGCCGGTCAGCCACACGCTGACGGTCACGGTGGGCGGCACGAACTACCAGCTCGCGAACATCTGGTCCGAAGAGCCCCCCGACAACATCGTCGCCGACCTGGGCCTGCTGCTCGACGAGCCCTAAGCGGCAGCGCGGCGATCCGGGTGGTCGGGGCGGCCCCGCCGGGCGGGGCCCGGCGGGCCGGGCGCTGCGCGGGGTCGCTGCGCTCCGTCGCCGGCGGGGCCGGCGACCCGCTGCGCGGCCGCTCCGCTCCCTGCCGCGGGTGTGTTGTGGGCGCGGCGGGCGCGGGGCTTGGGGTCTGTTGTGCGCGGGCGGTTGGGTCGGCGTGGGGGCCCCGGTGGGTCTGTTCCGCGCGGGCGGTGGTGTCGGCGCGCGGGCGCGGGGGTCTGTTGCGGGGGCTGTCGCGCAGGACGGGGCTGCGCCGGCTCAGGTGAGGGTCGGCGCCCCTCAGGGGGTCGGCGCTGCGGGTGGAGCGGGGGCGCCGAACCAGACATCGAGCGGCCGCAGCACCACAAAATCGAGGACCATCGCGAGGTAGAGATAACAAAGGGCCTCATCAGCGCCGGGCAAGAGGGGAAAGTCTGGGTTGTCGCGCAGAAACTGAACCTCAACATCGAAGCTCTGGATCAGGGCCGACAGGGCGATCGCCGCCTGTCATAGATACACGCCGCCCCGAATCCGGCGCACGCGCGCGGTGACGGGCGCACCCGGATGCGCGAGCTCATGCAGCCCGGTCAGCCCCAGGCCGATCAACAGCGCCAACGGCGGCAGGCGCGAGAACTTGGTCAGATAGAGCGGGCTGCCGAGCAGCTCAAACAAGGTGAGGACGGCTGCGCTCGACAGCGCCAAGAGGACGGCGATCACACGGCGTCGGAGCATGGACCCTCCTTGTTGGGCGCGCGGGGCCGCATCACCCTGTGGCGTGGGGAGGTCGACCCGCGTGGGCATCAGCGCTTGGCCTTGCAGTGCCGCTTCCGCCAAGCGGCGTCGGCAGGCTCACCCGCGATCCGCAGCACGGTCTCTTCGCCCGCCACGTTGCGCCCGGGGACGATCATGAGGATGGGCCCCGCGCAGACCTCGTCCGCGGTGTATCGGGCCCGTAGGTGGAGTGGCTCAGGACGCAGGCCGCGGATCTCTTCGCCATTGAGCACAAGGTCGACCAAGCCACC
>JBJONS010000031.1:0-33129 GCA_046051725.1 Pseudomonadota bacterium
CAGCACGAGCTGGGGGGACATGGAGCTCCTGAGCGGGCGGGGGGCGCGCGCTGGGTGTGTCTCGGGGGCCCGGGGCAGGATCTGGGCCGCGTGCACGGGGTCTGCGTCGGGTGTCGGTGGACCAGCGGGCCGGCGGGCTCACCCGCTTGCTCGACCCGACCCTTTGCGAAACACGCCTTGCTTGACGTCATTATCGGAGAGGACCGAGGCCGAGGAGGGCCGCCGCTGGGGCCGGACAGCCGCCGGAGCGGCGGGCCGGGCGGGCGGGCGGCGCCGCTCCAACCACCTGCAAACCTTATACGGCCAGGCTGGACGACATGCAAACAGTTTGGATAGACTTTCGCAGCGGGGCCGGCGCCCTGCCGGAGGCCCCCTGATCGCGCTCTGCCCGGCCGACCTGCCGCCCAGCCCCGCGCCCCTGCGCGCGCCCGGCGGCTTCACGTGGTTCTACGTCGACCTGGTCGACGATCAGGGGCAGGCCGCGACGCTGATCTGGTCTTGGGGCCTGCCCTTCTTGCCGGGCTACGCCAGCGCCGCCCGCGCCGGGCGGGCCCAGCTCCCGCTCGACCGGCCGAGCGTCAACCTTGTGCTCTACAGCAACGGCCAGGAGCGCTTTTACCTCCTGTCCGAGCTGCCGGCCGAGGCCGCGACCTGGGGTGCCGACGGCCGAAGCTGGCAGCTCGGCGGCTGCCGCTTCACGTGGGTGGACGAAGCCGCTGCAGACGGCGGCGCGCCCACCCGCGCGCTCGAGGCCACGCTCGACCTGCCCCTGCCCACCGGGGGCCGCGCCCAAGGCCGGCTCTGGCTGCGGGGCCCCCTGCGCCGCGATCCGGCGCAGGCGACCGGCGCCACGACCGCCGCCGAGGACCCCGGCTGCACCCACAAGTGGACGCCGATGGTCGCGGCCGGCGCGGGCGGGCTCGACCTGCGCTGGCCCGGCGGCGAGGCGACCCTGCGCGGCCGGGCCTACCACGACCGCAACAGCGCCGAGCAGCCCCTTCACGCGCTGGGCATCCAGAGCTGGTGGTGGGGCCGCCTCGCGCTGCCCGGCCGCGAGCTCATTTTCTACCAGCTGCTGCCGGCGGCGCCGGGCGCCCGCCCCCGCGATCTGGTCGTCGAGATCACCGACCAGGGCGCCACCCGCGTGCAAGAGGACGCCGGGCTGCAGGTGCAGCAGCTCCAGCGCAGCCTCTGGGGGCTGTCGTGGCCGCGGGCGGCCCACTTCCCCGACCCCGACGGGGCCCGGGTCGAGGTCCGGGTCGAGGCGGTGCTCGACGACGGCCCGTTCTACCAGCGCTACTTGCTCCACGGCCGCTGCGGCGACCAGACCGGGCGGGGCATCGGCGAGAACGTCGTCCCTGACCGGGTCGACACCGATCTCTTGCGCCCGCTGGTCTCGATGCGGGTCCACCGCAGCGCCGGCCCGAACTCGATGTGGCTGCCGCTGTTCTCGGGGGATCGGCGGGGGCGCTGGCCCCGGCTGCTCGGCCTGCGGGCCGACCCGAGCGGGGCAGCGGGTTGAGCCCGCGACCGGCCCGCCCGGCCCCGCCGGCCCCTCCCTCCTCACCGACCGCGGAGGCCCCGTGCTGCCTGCCCTGACCGCGCTCCTCGCCCCGCTCTGGGACGACCCGGCGCGCTTCTCCTTGGCGGCCATCCTGGCGATCCCTCCGCTTGGGCCGCTGCTCTTCGTGCTCATCAACGCGCTCAGCTGGACCCGCGGCCGCCCGCTGCCCGCCCCCGCCGGCCTCGGCCCGGTCAGCGTGCTCATCCCGGCCCGCGACGAGGTCGCCAACATCGAGCGCTGCGTGCGGGCGGTCGACGCGGCCGAGGGCCCGATCGCCGAGATCATCGTCTACGACGATGGATCCACCGATGGCACCTCAGAGGTGCTCGCGCGGCTGCAGGCCGAGCTGCCCCGCCTGCGGGTGCTGCGCGGCGCCGGCCTGCCTCCCGGCTGGGTCGGCAAGGTCCACGCCTGCCACCAGCTCACCGCCCACGCCACCGCGCCGCTGCTGCTGCACCTCGACGCCGACGTCAGCCTCGCGCCCGACGGCCTGCTGCGGATGCTCTCGCTGCTGGCCACCCCGGCCCAGGGCCCCGCCGGGCTCAGCGCGGCGCTGGTCACCGCCGTGCCCCGGCAGCGCACCGGCAGCCTCGCCGAGCGCCTGATGATGCCGCTGCTGCACCTGTCCTACGCCGCTTGGCTGCCGCTGCAGCTCATCCACCTCGTGTCCGACCCGCGGGTGCTCGCCGCCAACGGCCAGCTCTTGCTCGTGCGGCGCGGGGCCCTCGACGCGGTGGGGGGCTGGGCCCGGGTCCGCGCGGCGGTGGTCGACGACATGGCCCTGTGCCGTGCCGTCAAAGAGAGCGGCCAGCGCGTTGTCTTCGCCGATGGCGACCAGATGGCGACCTGCCGCATGTACGAGGACGCCGGGGCCCTCTGGCGCGGCTTCTCCAAGAACTTCTACGAGGGCATCGGCGGGCGTCCCTTCGCGCTCATCCTTGTGATCGCCCTCCATATCGGTCTGTTCGTCCTCCCCTACGGCGGTCTCGCCGTCGCGTGGGCGGGCGGGGCCCCCGATCTGGCCCTCGCCGCCGGGGTGGGCGTCGCTGCGAACGTCCTTCTGCGCGCTGTTCTCGCGCTGCGCCACCACCACGGGCCGCTGAGCGTGGCCCTGCACCCCATCGCGGTGCTCGGCATGATGGCCGTGCTGCTCAACAGCGCCTGGTGGAGCCGCAAGGGCGCGATCCAGTGGAGGGGGCGCAGCTACGCCGCCCGCGCCGCCCGGGAGGCCGCGTGAACCCCCGCGATCCGGCCGCCGACGCCGCCGCGCTGGCCAAGGCCGGCGACAGCCGCCGGCCCTGGTTCGCCCGCCTCGCCCGCGGCTATGTGCGCCGAAAAGTGGCCGCCGAGCTCGATGGTCTGTGGGTGCGCGGCCTCGACGAGGCCCGCGCCGCCCTGCGAGACCGCCCCCTGCTGCTCGCCGCCAACCACGTCGCCTGGTGGGATCCCTTGCTGGTGCTGCTGCTCGACGAGGCGCTCGGCGGGCTCGGCTGGGCGGTGATGGACGCCGAGAACCTGCGCAAGCTGCCCTTCCTCGGCTGGGTGGGGGCGCTGCCCCTCGACCGCAGCAGCCCGACCCGCAGCCGGGCGGGCCTCGAGGCCTCGGCCGCCTTGCTCGACCGGCCGGGGCGCGCGGTCTGGGTCTTCCCCCAGGGGCGGCAGCGGCCGGCGCACCTGCGCCCGCTCGACCTGCGGCCCGGCCTGCGCCTGATGCACGCCCACGCCCCGGTCGACCTCATCGCGGTCAGCCTCTCCTACGTCTTTTTGGAGCAGAGCCGGCCCGCCGCGGTGGTGCGCTTCTCCGCCCCCCTGTCGGGCGCGGCGGTCGGCGGCCGGGCCTTGCTGCCGGCGGTCGAGGGGGCCCTGCTCGCGGGCCTCGACGAGATTGACGCCGCAGCGGTCATCGCGACCGACGGCGGCCGGGCGCGCAGCCACCCGGCCGACCCCCTGCCCGGTTTTGCGGCCCTGGTGCCCCCGCGCGGCGCGGCGGCCCAGGACGGCGCCGGCGGCCAGCTGCTGCGGCGCCTCGGCGGCGGAGGTGCCCGTGTCCACAGCGCCTGAAGCCCTCGTGATCGGCGCCGGGGTCGGCGGTCTCGCCGCGGCCCTGGCCTTGGCTGGCCGCGGCCTGCGCGTGCGGGTGCTCGAGGCCGGCGACCGGCCCGGCGGCAAGGCCGGCGTGGTCGTGCTCGACGGCGTCGAGGTCGACACCGGCCCGAGCGTGCTGACCCTGCCCGAGGTCTTCGGGCGGCTCTTCGCCCGGGTCGGGCGCCCGCTCGACGCGGCGGTGCGGCTGCGCCCGCTCGACCCCGGCTTTCGCTACCGCTGGCCCGACGGCGCCCAGCTCGACGTGGCCCACCACCCCGAGCAGACCCTCGCCGCGGTGCGGGCGGCCTTCGGCGGGCAGGCGGAGGCCGAGCTGGCCGCGTTCTTGGCCTACAGCGCGTCGATCTGGGACGCCGCGGCCCCGCACTTCGTCTACGGCCCGGCCCCGACCTGGGCGGCGATGGCCGGCCTCGCGCTGCGCCACACCGGCGCCCTGCTCGCGGTCGACCCGCTGCGCAGCATGGGCGGCGGCATCGACCGCTGGGTGCGCGAGCCCCACCTGCGCCTGCTGCTGCGCCGCTACGCGACCTACAACGGCAGCGACCCGCGCCAAGCGCCGGCCACGCTCAACTGCATCGCCCACGTCGAGCTGGCGCTCGGCGGCTTTGGCGTCGAGGGCGGCATCTTCGCCTTGGTCCGGGCGATGGTCGAGGCCATCGAGGCGGCCGGCGGCGCGGTCGAGACCGGGGCGCGGGTCGAGCGCCTGCTGGTCGAGGGCGGGCGGGTGGTCGGCGCCCGCTGCGCCGACGGCGCGGTGCACCGGGCGGCGGTGGTCGTCGTGAACGCCGACGTGGGCGCGTTTTCGGGCGGGCTGCTGCCCGAGGCTGCGCCCCACCTGCCGACCGCGGCCGCGCCGTCGATGTCGGGCTGGACTGGCGTGCTGTCTGCGGCATTGGGCCCCGCGCGGCTGCCCCACGAGGTGCTGTTCCCGGTCGACTACACCGAAGAGTTCGCCGACATCTTCGACCGCGACCGCCCGCCCCAAGACCCGACCGTCTACCTCTGCGCGCAGGCCCGCTGCCACGGGCGGGCCGGCTGGCCGGGCGCAGAGCCGGTCTTCCTCATGGCCAACGCACCGGCCGAGCCGGCGGCCGGACCGCGTGACCCGGCGGTCTGGGCGGCGCTCGAGGCGCGGGTCGAGGAGCGGCTGCGCGCCGCGGGCCTCTGGGGCGCCGACGACCGGCTGCTGTGGCGGCGGGACCCCGGCCAGCTCGCCGCCCAGCTGCCCGGCAGCCGCGGGGCGATCTACGGCGCGGCCAGCAATGATCGCTTCGCCGCCTTCAAGCGCCCGCCCAACCGGGTCGGCGGCCTCGGCGGCCTCTACCTCGCCTCGGGCAGCGCCCACCCCGGCGGCGGGCTGCCGATGGTGGCGCTCTCGGGCCTCGCTGCGGCAGACTGCGCCGCGGCCGACCTCGGCCTCCCCCCTCTGGCCCCCGCGGCGAGGTGACTGTGACGCGGCTCTCCACCCTGGCCCTGGCCCTGGCGGCCGCCTGCGCGCTGCTCTGGGCCGGCCCGGCCTCCGCCTCCACCGAGCTGGCCCCCGGCCGCTACGGGATGGAGCTGGTGGTGGCCACCTTCGCCCGGGTGCCGGTGCTCGGCGAGAGCCGCGGCAGCAGCGTGAGCCTGCTGCTCGTCGATCTCGCAGAGGGGCCCGATGGCCAGCTGCGCGCCACCCAGCAGGTCTGCACCGTCGAGATGCGCGGGGCCGGAGAGCGCGCCCAGATGCGCCTCAGCGACGGTTTTTTGCGCGCGCAGGGCAAAAAGAGCTGGACGGTGCGCCTCGCCGAAGACGGCGCGATGGTCGCTGATCTCGGCGTGGACCACGTCGGCTTCGCGCCCAGCGGCCGCGACAGCCCGGTGCCCAAGCGGGCCACCGACCCGGGCGTGATCGACTGGGACAAGGACGGCCGCCCCGGCGCCACGATCCTGCTGCGGGCCCCGGTCCTGGGCGATGTCGAGCTCTACGTCGCCCAGCGCGCCCATGTGCGCCTGCGGGGCCGCGCGCTGCCCGAGGGCGGGGCCGAGGGCGCGGTCGAGGTGCTGCGCTTTGAGCAGCACACCATCGGCAGCAGCCACCGCCTCTTCGACACCTCTCCCGAGATGTGGCCCGACCCGGGCGCGAGCGGCTTCGCGCTCTGGCCGGCGCCGCCGGGCACAGGGTGCGGAGGGCTTCGGGCGGCCCGCTGCGGCGGCGACACCGGGAGCTGCAGCCGCTGACCACGCCGATGACCACGCTGAAGACCACGCAGACCCGGGTGCGAGGCGCTGCGATGGACCCCACGTCTCGGCTTGCTATGCTGGGCGCCCACCTTGGAGCTCGCCCATGACCGCGCCGGAGCACGACAGCCTGTCGAGCACGGGCGGCGGTCCCACCGCGACGGTCGAGCTCGACACCGGCGGTGTCCAGCAGGTCGAGCCCAGCGCCGCCCCGCCCTCGGGCGCCCCGGTCGGGCTGCCCGCCCGGTACACGGTGCACGACCGCATCGGCGAGGGCGGCACCTGCGAGGTCTTCCTCGCCGAGGACCGCGAGCTCGACCGCGTGGTCGCCATCAAGGTGCTGCGGGTCGGCCGGGCGGCGCAGGCCGAGGCGGTCCGCATGCGCTTCTTGGCCGAGGCCCAGGTGACGGCGCGGCTGCCCCACCCGGGGGTCATCCCGGTCTATGGGCGGGGCGAGCTGCACGACGGCCGGCCGTGGTTCGCGATGAAGTTCGTGCGCGGGCCCACCTTCGGCGACGTGATCCGCGAGCTGCACGCCCGCTCGCGCCCGGCGGAGTGGTCCCCGACCTCGACCGGCTGGACGTTTTGGCGCCTCGTCGACGCGCTCGCCCGCTGCTGCGAGACCATCGCCTACGCCCACAGCGTCAGCGTGATGCACCGCGACCTCAAGCCCAGCAACATCATGCTCGGGCAGTTCGGCGAGGCGCTGGTGATGGACTGGGGCCTCGCCAAGCTCGTCGAGGCCGAGGGCCTGCCCACCGCACGGGGGGCGCGGGCGGCCGAGGGCGCGACCCAAGACCTGCTGCTGCAGGCGCTGCCCCCGCGCCGGGGCGCAGAGGCGGGCAGCCTCAGCCCGCAGACCCACGAGGCCGACAGCCGCCGCACCCACTTCGGCGCTGTGGTGGGCACCCCGCAGTACATGGCCCCCGAGGTCGCCGCGGGCGGGAGCGCCAACTGCAGCGCCAGGGTCGACATCTACGGGCTCGGCACCCTGCTCTACGAGCTGCTCAGCGGCCACGCGCCTTTTCCCACCGACGGGGCGACGGCGGTGGTCCACCTGCGGACCGGCGCCGCGCCCGCGCCGGTCCGGGCCCTGCTCCAGACCCACCCGCGCGTCCCTGAGGCGCTGGTCGAGGTCTGCGAGCGGGCGATGCACCGCGACCCCTGCGCCCGCTACGAGGACGCCGCCGCGCTCGGCGCCGCGATCCGCGCGTGGCTCGACGGCTCGGTGCGCCTGCGCCAAGCCCTCGCCATGGTGGATGAGGCCCGCTCCCGCGGGGACCGCGCCGCCGCCGTCGCCGTCCGCGCCGAGGGGCTGCGCCAAGCGGCGCGCCGCATGCTCGAGGGCGTGCGCGACTTTGACCCGGTCGAGCGCAAGGTCGAGGCCTGGGCGGCTGAGGATGAGGCCCTGGTCCTCGACTTGGAGGCGGCCGAGCTGCGGGCCGCGATGCTCGAGCGGGCCCGCTCTGCGCTGTCCTTGGTGCCCGAGCTGCGCGAGGCCCACGACCTGCTCGCCGCGCACCACGCCGAGCAGCTGCTGGCCGCCGAGGCCCAGGGCGACGGCGGCGCCGCGATCCTCCACGAGCAGGCGCTGCGGCAGCATGATCGCGGCCCCTACGCCCGCCTGCTCGCCGGCGAGGCCGAGCTCACCCTGCGGACCGACCCGCCCGGCGCACGGGTCGAGGCCGCCCGGCTGGTGCGCAGCCTGCGCCGCATCGTCGAGGAGCCGGTCGGCCCCATCGGGCGCGCCGACGATGGCCCGCTGCGGCTGCACCGGGGCACCTTCCTCTTGAGCGTCCGCGCGCCGGGCTGCGCGCCGGTCCAGCTCCACGTGCGGCTGCAGCGCTCCGAGCGCTGGGCGCTGCGGCCGCCCGGCGCCGACACAGACCAGATCCTCCGCCTGCCCCGGGCCGATGAGCTGGGCCCCGACGAGGTCTGGATCCCCCCGGGCTGGTTTGACGCCGGCGGAGACCCCCAAGCGGTCGACAGCCTGCCCGCCGCCCGGGTCTGGGTCGACGGCTTCGTCATCGAGCGCGACGCGGTCACCAACGCCCGCTGGCTCGCCTATGTCAACGCGCTGGTCGATGAAGGCGCCTTCGAGCAGGCGCGGGCCGCGGTCCCCCGGCGCCCCACCGGCGAGGGCGGCGGCCCGGCCTGGCCGCAGGGCCCCGACGGCCACTACAGCCTCCCCGACAGCGGCGCGGGCGCCGACATCGGGTGGCGCCTCCAGGCGCCGGTGGTGCGGATCTCCTTCGAGGTCGCCCAAGCCTGGTGCCGCTGGACCTCCGTCCGCGAGGGGCTGCCCTGGCGCTTGCCCCACGAGCTCGAGTGGGAGAAGGCGGCGCGCGGGGTCGACGGGCGCACCTTCCCCTGGGGTGACCACGTCGACGGCACCTGGGCCTGCACCGCCAGCGCCCACGCCGACGCCAGCGCCATCGCCGAGGTGGGCGCCTACCCCGCCGACCGCAGCCCCTGGGGCCTGCGGGACATGGGCGGCAACGCCCAGTGCTGGTGCGACACGCCCTGGTCCTTCGAGGGGCACGGGATCGGCGCGGACGGTCGCCTGCGGCTCGGCGCCGAGGCCGACGGCGACCCCCGCCGCATCATCCGCGGCGGGGCCTGGAACCAGTCGGCCCAGACCGGCCGCTGCGCCGCCCGCCTCGTGAGCCCCCCCGACCAGTGGTGGAGCGCCGTGGGCGTGCGGCGGGTCCGCAGCCTCTGAGGCCGTGTCCGGCTCAGCTCGGGCTGGACACGTGGGTGTACCAGCGCTGGGGCAGCTGGGCGGACACGAAGCTGGTGAGCTTGGTGAGCACGAGCTCGCCGGCGGCGACCGTGGCCGGACCGGTGAAGTAGCCGCTGTTGCTCGGATCGGCGGGGTTGGGCGCCGAGGGCGCGCGCCAGAACCAGCCCTGCGAGGCCATGGTGCTCGCGGTGTTGCCGGTGCCGAACACGATCTGCAGCCCGCGGTTGATCAGCCCGCCGCCCACGTTGGTGCCGCACAGCATCGAGAAGCCGGTGCCGACGACCTGGGGCTGCGCGGCGCCGGCGCCGTAGCTGGTCGCGACCGGGGTCGTGAATTTGAGGCCGTAGGGCTGGAAGGTGTTCTGGAGCCAATTGGCGAGCGCGACGCTGTTCTCGTCAAGGCTGCCCATCAACCGCATACGCAGCCGCTGGTTGTACCGGGACTGGTCATTCCAGACGGTCTGCGCGGCGGCCCAGGCGACGGGGTCGGTGCGCCAGTGCTCGGTGCCCGCCTTGTACAGCACCCCATTGGCGAGAACATCGACCTCGGGGTTGAAGAGGTAGCCGACCTTCGACCAGGTGATCGCGCCGCCCGAGCTGGCGGCGCTGCCGATCTCGATCTCCCACCGGGGGTACTTGGGGATCGGCAGCTGCTGGTTCGCCTTCGCCTGCACGTCGGGCGCCAGGGCGGCCAGGGCCGAGGTGCGCAGCCCCTCATCGGCGATCGGCCCGAGCAGGCAGCTCTGGTCCACCTCGCGCGGGCCGGCGACCAGCGGCCGCTGATCGAGGCCGAGCGCGTCGAGCAGGGCGCGGGCCCGCAGGTGCAGCTCGTCGTGGGTGATCGTGGCGAAGACCTGCCCGAGGCCGGTGTCTTGGGTCTGCCAGCGGGACAGCACCGTCTGCAGGGCCCAGCTCCACGCGCCCTGGGGGCGGCCGTTGAGGTCGGCGGTGTAGCAGGTGTGGTTGACATCGCAGGAGAGCAGGCCCCGGCCGGCCGCCCCGATGGCCTTGGCCAGGGCGCCGTCGACCCGGTCGGCGATGGTCGCGTCGGCGGCGACCGGGGTGGCGAAGCACGCGTCGATGACCACCGTGAGGTCATCGACCCAGAGGGCGTCCCCGCGCAGCTCGGGATCGATGGTCGGGGCGGGCGCGCCCGGGATGCCCGCGGCGAGGCCCCCGAGGCGCTCGCCGATCTCGGCGCGCAGCTCGCCGGCCCAGCGCGGCAGGGCCCGGCTGATCACCGGGGCGCCTGCCTCGTCGAAGCGCCCGCCCTGGGCCGGGGTGTCACCCGTCGGGGGCGGCGCTTGCTCGGGGCCGTCGCCCGCCGCGCCCGGCTTGGACGTGCCCGGGGCGAGCCGGTGCAGGGGGGTGGCGCCGACCAGCTCGATCAGGCCGTCGCCCGAGAAGTAGGAGGCGTACTCTTTCGGGGTCGCCCGCACGTGGTCGGCGCCGGCGAACAGGAACTGGGAGAGGTCGGCCTGGGCGGCGTTGGCGCCCGAGAGCAGCGCCTCGGCGGCGACGCCGTGGCCGGAGAAGGTCAGCAGCTTCTGGCCGCGCCACGCCATCAGCCAGTCGACGCTGGCGCTGATGTTGGCGCCCGTCGCCTGCGCCCGCGGGGTGGCGCGGGCGAGCGCGAGGAGGTCGTCGCGCAGCGCGTCGTCGGGCCGGGCCACCGCCTCGACCAGATCGAGGGCCCCGA
Organism: Pseudomonadota bacterium; assembly: GCA_046051725.1. GTDB lineage: Bacteria > Myxococcota_A > UBA796 > UBA796 > UBA2385 > JAEUKK01. The sequence continues at coordinate 10,326 of JBJONS010000031.1, forward strand.
GCCGGGGGCTGGTCAGCAGGCGGATGTTCTGCGGGTGCACGCCGAGCCGCCCCACCGCGTAGTGCCACCAGGCGATCGCGTCGTGAAGAAGAGAGGGCAGCGACGCTCTGGCTCAAGGGGGCTCCTGCTCGGCTTGGCGCCACGGGGGCGCCCGCTCCCTGGGGGGAGCGCGGGGCTGCGGGGCGCGACCACGCGCCTCGCACGCCGCTTTAGCCGGTCGCTTCCGCGGCCGCAGGCGACTGCACCCCCCTGGGGAGCGCGCTCAGCCGCCGCAGCGCTGGCCGAGCAGGCGCAGGCGGGTGTTCACGTCCCGCAGCAGCTCGGGGCGCTTGCCGCCCAGCTCGCGGGCCTTGCAGTAGGACTGCAGCGCCAGCTCTTTGTTGTCGCTGAGCTCTGCGACAAAACCCACCCCGTACCAGGCGTCGGGGTTGGCCGGCCGCTCGCGCACCGCCGCGTCGAAGGCCTCGCGGGCGCCCCGCAGGTCGTGGGCCTCGATGTCGGCCCAGCCCTGGCGGAGCAGATCCCCGACGGTGCGCTTGCCGCCCGGCGGCGGCGCGGGGATGGGCGCCGGCGCCGGAGGCGGCGCGGCCACGGCCAGCACAGGCACAGGCATAGGATCAGCGGCAGCGACGGCGTCTTCGCCGACCGGACCGCCGAGGGGCTCAGCCGCGGGCCGCGCGGCTGCCGGGGCGGGCGCCGCCGGTGCGGCCGCCGCGGCGCCCAGCTCGACGGGGGCGGTCGCGGCCGGCGCATCGACCGCAGGGGGAGCCATCGGGGTGGCGGGCGGCGGGGCGGCGGCCGCAGCGGGGGAGGCCTGCAGGGCCTCGAGCTCGAGCTCGGGCGCGCCCTCGATCGCCGCGGGGCCGCGGCCGGGGGCGGGCACGCCGAGCAGCCAGGCCAGGGCGCAGGCGGCGGCCAGGGCGAGGCTGCTCGCGAACAGCGCCGGGGAGACCTTTCCGCCGCGGGCCTCGGCGGGGTCATGCCCGGTGACGCTGAGGTGCAGGTAGCGGGTCACCTCGCGAAAGCCGGGGTTGACGCTGACCACGTAGGCGAAGCGCTCGCGGGCCCGCTCACGCTCACCGCGGTGCAGGGCCGCCACGCCCTCTTCGTAGGCGTTGGCCAGCCGCGCGGTGTGCTCGAGGCGCTCGATGTCGGCGCTCCACACGCTGTGGCGGCGGGCGATGTGCAGGGCGCCGGCGTAGTCCGAGCGGGCCTCGTGGGCGGCCTGCTCGCGCCGCTCGTCTTCGAGGTGCCGGGCCCGCAGCGCCTGCTTCACCGGCGAGGTCTCGGTCGGCTGGTCGCTGGCGGTGGCGGCCTCGTGCGCGGCGGCGAGGTCGCCCGCGGCGAGCGCCGCTGCGCCCCGATCCTCGAGCAGGCGGTTGCGCAGGCGCTTGGCCTCGGACTGCTCGGGAGCGACCTCGAGCACGCGGTTGTAGAGCTGCAGCCGCCGCTCGGCGTCGGGGGCCTCGGCGGCCAGATCGAGCAGCGCGCGGGTGAGGTAGGGGCCCGCCCGCCCCGGGCGCAGCGGGTGGAGCCGCTCGAGGAAGGGCACCGCCGCCGCGAGCTCGCCGTCGCGCAGGTGGATGGCCGCGAGCATCTCGAGCGCGCCGGTGTGGTCGGGGTGCACCGCCAGCACCGCCCGCACCGCGTCGGCGGCCTCACGGCGCACGCCGGGGCCCCGGGCGGCCTGCCAGCGCATGGCCGCGGCCCGGTAGCGCTCGTCGGCCTGGGGCAGCAGACCGTCCAGCTCGCCGAAGATGTCGTCGAGCGGCAGGCCGGCCCGCACCCAGGTCCGCAGCAGGGGCACGGTCGGGCGCAGCACCGCGGGATCGGCGTCCAGCACGTCTTGCCGGCGCAGCTCGCGCGGACCATCCTCGAGCAGCTCGCGCCCCACGCCGCGCAAGCCGCGGGCCCGCAGCAGATCGCCGAGCTCGGCCGCCCCGCAGGCCCCGCGGTCGCTCCAGGCGAGCACGCCGAGCACGAGGCGGGCCGCCGGGGGCAGCCCCGACCAGACCGCCAAAAAGTGCCCCGACAGGGCGTCGAGCGCAGGCGCGACCGCCGCGTGCACCATCGCGGCGGTGGCGGTGGGGGCCACCCGGCCCGGGGCGCTGCAGGCCTTGTCCCAGATGACCTCGCAGAGGGCCTGGGTGACCGCGGGGTGGCAGCCGCTGCGCTCGAGCAGGGCGTCGACCGCCTCGTTGGTCCACATCAGGCTGCGGTCGACCTGGGAGAGGCGCACCAGCGACCAGGCCTGGGCCAGCTCGAGCGGGCCGACCGCGCGGCGCAGGGGGCTCGGCAGGTGCTTGCGCAGCGCGGCCTCGGCGCCGGCGCTGCGCAGATCGTAGGCCACGACCACCGCGAGGCGGGCGGCGTGGCGCTCGAGCAGGCCGCCGACCAGCGGGAGGAGGGCGCCCGCCGTGGTGCGGCTGCGCGCGTCGTCGACCACCGGGAAGGCGTCGATGAGCAGCACGAGGCGCTCGCCCTCGCCGAGCCGGGCCAGCGCGGCGGGCAGCCACTGGCCGCACAGCTGATCTTCGGGCCAGGCGCCGCGCGCGGGGGCGTCCACCCCCAAGGCGCCCGCGATCTGCCCGGCCAGGGCCACCAGGGCGTCGTCGACCGCCGCGCCCGCAAAGGGCGCGGGATCGAAGCGGGCGGCGCGCAGGCCGCCGCTCTCGCTGAGCTGCACGCGCAGCTCGTCGAGCAGCGAGGTCTTGCCGCTGCCCGGCCCGCCGCCGACGATCACCGCCGCGCGCTCGGGACGCCGCAGGGCGAGGCTCAGCTCGCCGAGGAGCTCGGCCCGGCCGACGAAGGCGGCGGAGTCTCCGACGCTGCCGCTGGAGCGGTAGGGGTTCTGCGGCGACGGCATGGCGGGCCTGGGGCGGGGAGCCGGAGGAGGGCCGGCCGAGGCCGGCGGGGTCTTCGGCGCGTCCTGGCCGCGGATCGGCGGTCTCGGCGCGACGGTGCCCCGATACCACGGACCGGCGCCGCCGTGCCCCCCCCCGGACATTCCCGGATGCGCTGGGCGATCAGGCGGGCTTGCGTGCGCGCTTCTCCATCCGCTTGCGCAGCTTGTCCATGGTCTTGCCGAGGCCCAGCGCCTTGCGCACCTCGCGCATGGTCTGGGTGGCGAGCCGCTGCATGGCCAAGGTGCCCTCCCACAGCACGTCGTCGAGCAGATCGGGCTGCGTCGCGTAGTGGGCCCGCCGCTCCCACAGGGGCTCCATGAAGGTGACCATGGCGGTCAGCAGGCGATCCTTGACCTCGCCATCCCCGACCGTGCCCGCCGCGTAGCGGGCGGCCAGCTCGTCGACCTCGGCCTGATCGGGGTTGAAGATCCGGTGGTACTCAAAAACCGGGTTGCCCTCGACCGTGCCGGGCACGTCGGCGTGCACCCGGTTGGGGTCGGTGTACATCTTGCGGATCTTCTTCTCGAGCGCCTTGCGGTCATCGCTGAGCAGGATGCTGTTGCCCGCCGACTTGCTCATCTTGCCCTTGCCGTCGGTGCCCACCAGCGCCCGCTCGACGCCGAGCAGCGGCGCGGGCTCGACGAAGACCTCGCCATAGGTCTGGTTGAAGCGGCGGGCGATCTCGCGGGTGATCTCGACCTGGGCGAGGTTGTCGGGCCCGACCGGCACGATGTGGGCCTTGGGCAGCAGGATGTCGGCCGCCTGCAGCACCGGGTAGCCCAACAGGCCGTAGGGGATGCTCTCTTCGTCGAGGTTGGCGTTCTTGGCCATCTCTTTGAGGGCCGGCAGCCGCGACAGCCGGTTGACCGTCACGAAGTTCTGCAGCAGCGTGTTGAGCTCGTAGACCTCGGGGATGGCCGACTGCAGGTAGATCTTGGCGTGGTTCGGGTCCATGCCGGCGGCCAAGTAGTCGAGCAAGATCGAGCGCACGTTGTCGCCGATCTCTTGGATGTCGGCCGGGCTGCGCTTGGTCGTCAACATGTGCAGGTCGGCGATCAAGATGTAGGTGTCGTACTCGGTCTGCAGCTTGACCCGGTTCTGGATGCTGCCGACGAGGTGCCCGAGGTGGAGCTGGCCGGTCGGCCGGTCGCCGGTCAGCAGGCGCTTGACCCCTCCGGCTGCGCCCGCCGCCTTGACCTCACCCTGCTGCACGCCCTCTTGCTCCGTCTGGCCGCTCATCTCGCCTCCCCTGTGGACCCGCGCCGGGGCCCCGCACCGGCGACCGTTAGCACAGGCCCGGCGGGGCCGCCCGGCGGAGGGCTGGGGTAGGCTCCGACCGGCGCCGGGGAGAAGGGACCACCCGGGCGCACGGGGCGCCGATGACCGACAGCTCACCGGGGACGTTTCGCGAAGACATCGACGCGATGCTGATCTTCCACGAGATCGTGCTGCAGGGCAGCTACTCTGCCGCCGCGGCGCGCTTCGGCCTCACCCGCAGCGCGGTCAGCAAGCGGGTCTCGCGCCTCGAAGAGCGCCTCGGCCTGCGCCTGCTGCACCGCACCACCCGCCAGGTGGCGGCGACCGAGGCCGGGCTGCGCTTCCACGCCCACTGCGCCCGCCTGCTCGCCATCCTCGACGAGGCCGAGGCCGACATGGGCAGCCTCGCCCAAGAGCCGGTCGGCACCGTCCGCATCAACGCGCCCGTGGTCTTCGGCGAGTACTACCTCGCCGAGCCCTTGGCCGAGTTTCAGGGCCGCCACCCCCGGGTGCGGGTCCAGCTCACGCTCAGCGACCACCGCTCGGACCCCGTCGCGCTGGGCCTCGACCTCGTGGTGCGGGTCGGGCCGGTCTTCGACGACTCGCTGGTCGCCCGGCAGCTGCTGCGGGCCCGGGTCGTGACCTGCGCGAGCCCCGGCTACCTCGCCAAGGCCGGCACGCCGGCCCACCCCGCCGAGCTCGTGCGGCACCGCTGCCTGCGCTACCTCAACCTGCCCGAAGAGCGCGAGTGGTCCTATGTGGTCGACGGTGAGATCCAGGCCCCGGTCGGCAGCTGCCCGCTCGAGACCGACTCGGGCCTCGCCCTGCGCGGCGCCGCCCTCGCCGGCATGGGCCTCGCCCACCTGCCGAGCTTCTACGTCGAGCACGACCTGCGGCACGGCACCTTGGTGCAGGTGCTCGGCGAGTTCGAGCTGCCCGACATCTCGGCCTACCTCGTCTACGTCAGCCGCAAGCACCAGCCCGCCGCGGTCCGGGCGCTGATGCAGTTCTTGCTCGACTGGTTCGCCGCCCACCCGCTGGCGCCGGTGCAGGGCTGCGCGGGCTGAGCCACGGCGGGAGGCACCAGCGCCCCGCTCCACCACCCCAAGGGCGTGACCTGGGGAGGGGAGCGGGGCAGCAGGCGGAGGGAAAGGGGCCAGGACGTCCAGCAGGCCCGAATTCGGTCGACCGCGCCCCCCGGCGGAGGTTGACCCGGCCCGACTGGCGTCCAGACGCTGACATTCTAAGACATATGCAAGGCGCTCCTGACAAGCCCCGGCACAATCGAGCCCCGGTTCTGTGCGTACGGATTTCCATCTCCATCATCTTGCTCAGAAAAAAGATTGTCGAAGATGATGATCCACTTCTCGCCCGAGGCCCCGCGGTTGCGCGCCCCCGCCGCGGCGCGGTGACAGCCGGTGACAGGATCACCGCCCCGGCGCCCCGCGCGCCCCCTCCCGAGCCCACCCGCGCGGCGGCATAGACGGGGCCGCCGCCGAGGACCCGATGCCGCACCGCGCCCACCCCGCCCAGCACCGCCCGCCGCGCCCGACCCTGCACCAGCCGCCGGGCACGCCGATCTACACGGGCCCGACGCGGGACCACGAGGTGAGCCTGCACCTCGTCACCTACAACGAGTCGGTGGCCGAGGAGCACGCTGCCCAGGGCGGCGCCGAGGTGCTCCGCCGCGCGGCCGCCTGGCGGCGCCCGGACCGCATCACCTGGGTGCACGTCGATGGCGTACACGACGTCGATGTCGTCGGCCTGCTCGGCGATGTCTTCGAGCTGCACGGCCTCGCGGTCGAGGACATCGTGACCCTCGAGACCCGGGCCAAGGCCGAAGACTACGGGCTCTCGGTGGTGGTGAACCTCAAGCACCTGCGGCTGACCGAGGGCGCCGAGGCCGCGCTCAGCGAAGAGCACGTCAGCCTCGTGCTCGGCGAGGGCTGGGTGCTGAGTTTTCAAGAGCTGCCCGCGCCGCTGTTCGCCGCGGTCCGCACCCGGGTGATGCAGGCCCGCGGGCGGATCCGCCAACGGGCGGCCGACTACCTGCTCCACGCCCTGCTCGACGCCATCATCGACGACTACCGCGCCATCGCCGACCGGTTCTCGGACGCCGTCGACGCGCTCGAGGAGCGCCCCACCGACCGCTTCGACGAGGCCCTGCCCGGCGACGTGCACCGCCTCAAGGCCCAGCTGCAGGCCTTCCGTCGGGCGGCCAAGCCGGTGCGCGAGGCTTTGGCCATCCTCGAGCACGCACGCCCCGAGCTGGTCCACAAGGCCACGCTGCCCTTCTTCCGCGACCTGCTGGCCCACCTCAACGAGGTCGTCGAGCTGTCCGAGAGCCTGCGCGAGCGCCTCGACAACACGCTCGAGCTGCACCTCGCGCTGGCCAGCCACCGCATGAACGAGACGATGCGCGTGCTCACCGTGGTGACCGCCATTTTCATCCCGTTGAGCTTCATCGCCGGCGTCTATGGCATGAACTTCGACCAGATGCCCGAGCTGCACAGCGCCTGGGGCTACCCCGCCGTGCTCGGCCTGATGGCGATGTTGGCCATCGGGCTGCTCTGGCGCTTCCGCCGCCGCGGGTGGATCTAAGCGCGCCGCGGGGGGACGCCGCCCGCCGGCGGGGGATAGGCGCTTCGCCCGGAGGCCCCCCGTGTCCGCTGCTCCCCCCGCTCTTCCCGCCCCTTTCGTCGTGATCCTCGCGGGCGGCACCGCCAGCGGCAAGACCACCGTGGCGGCCCGGGCCGCCGCCCAGCTCGGCGCGCTGCTGCTGCACCACGACCGCTACTACCGCGACGTCGAGCAGCCCCGCGGCCACAACTACGACCACCCCGACGCGCTGGACACCGCGCGCCTCGTCGCCGACCTCGACGCGCTGCGGGCCGGCCGCCCGGCCGCGCTGCCGGTCTACGACTTCCGCACCCACCGCCGGCAGCCCGAGAGCGAGCACGTCGAGCCCACCCCAGTGATCCTGGTCGAGGGCATCCTCACGCTCGCCGACGCCGCGCTGGCCCGCCGCGCCGACCTGCGGGTCTTTGTCGACGCCCCGGCCGACGTGCGCCTCGCCCGGCGGGTGCGCCGCGACGTGGCCGAGCGCGGCCGCGAGGTGGGCGGCGTGCTCGACCAGTACCTCGACACGGTGCGGCCGATGCACGAGGCCTTCGTCGAGCCGACCAAGGCCAGCGCCGACCTCGTGATCAACGGCACCGCGCCGATCCCCGCGCTGGTCGACAGCCTCGTGGCGGCGATCGCCGAGCGGCGCCGCTAGCCGCCGGCCAGGGTCAGGTTCTGGCGGCAGCTCGCCGCCTCGTCACCCTGCAGCGCCGGGCAGGTCGCCTGCAGCAGGCGCCGGGCCTCGTCGGCCCGTCCGGCCTTGAGCAGGCGGGCCCCGACCAGCGCCCGGGCCGCCGGCGGCGCGGTGGGGGCCGCGGCGAGCCGGCGGGCGTCATCGAGGGCGCCCGCGTCGAGCGCCAGCGTGACCGCCAGCGTGTGCAGCGGCCCGACGGCCTCGGGCGGCGGCGCGGCGGCCCCGGGCGCGCCGGGCAGGGCGGGGGCGAGCACGGTCCAGGCCCGGGCCCCCTCGCCGGCGGCGCGCAGCAGCAGGGCGTGGTTGTAGGCGGTGACCGGCTGGGCGGCGCTGAGCGCGGCCCCGCCCTCGTCCCACCACGCGTCGGCCAGCGGGGCGGCGCCCTGGCGCACCGCGCAGCCCCAGCCGAGGCGCAGCAGGGCCGGGTGCACGGCGGCGGGCGGGCCGAGGGCGGCGCTGCAGCCCGCCGGATCGCCCGCGGTGTCGCGCGCGGCGGCCCAGCGCAGCAGGCCGGGTCCAGCGCTCTCGCGCAGCCCCGAGATCACGCTGTCGGGCAGCCCGCCCAGCGCGATGCCCACGTCGACGATGACGCCCTGCACGTCATAGTCGGTGGATGTGCTCAGGCGCTCGACCAGGGCCAGGGCCTCGGCCCGCTGGCCCAGCGCGGCGAGGCGGCGGGCGCGGGCGGCGTTGAGCAGCTCGACCTCGGGGTGGCGGGGCAGGGCCTTGGCCTCGACCACGCTGGCCTTGTCGAGCTCGCCCCGCTGCACGTGCAGCAGCACGAGGTGGGCCGAGGCGATGCCGCGCAGCTCTTCGGCCTTGGCCGCGTCGGACGCCCGCACCACGCCCGAGATCGCCCCGCTGCGGTGCACCACCAGCCAGTCTTCGGCCTCGATCGCCGCGCGCAGGTCGTCGATCGCCCCGCTCGTGTTGCCCACCCGGGCCCGGGCGATGCCCCGCAGGGCCCGGGCGTCGCCGCGGGTCGGCCGGGCCGCGACCACCGGGTCGAGCAGCAGCAGGGCGCCCGCCGGGTCGCCGGCGTTGACGCGGGCGAGGGCCTCTTGGACCTGCTTGAGCTCGGCCTCGGCGCTCTGGTCGGCGTTGAGCGGCATCCAGCCGATGAGCTCGGGGCCGGCGGCGGCGCAGCGGTCGGCCAGGGCCGGATCGACCCGGGCCCGCAGCTCTTGGAGCACCGCGACCTCCATGCAGGCGCCGACGGGGGCAGGCAGCCGCTCGACCGCCTGGGCGGCGAGGCGCTGGGCGGCATCGCCCTCGCCCAAGCGCAGCAAGGCCTGCAAAAGAGCGGCGTGCGCGGCGATGTCGTCGGGGGCCAGCTTGAGCGCCTCTTCGGCGGCGACCCGGGCCCCCGCCGCGTTCTGGCGCACGAAGCGGGCGCTGCTGAGCAAGGTGTGGGCCTCGGCCTTCTTGGGCCAGGCCGCGGTGAGGCCGCGGGCCAGGGCCTCGGCCTCGGCGAGGCGCCCGAGCCGCAGCAGCACCATGCCCTTGCCGTGCAGCGCGCTGCCGCAGGTGGGGTCTTGGGCGAGCACCTCGTCGTAGGCGGTGAGCGCCAGCTCGAGCTGGCCGCGGGCCTGGGCGACCACCGCCTCGCTGTAGCGGGCCGCGCCGCGCTCGCTGACCGCCCAGCCGGCCCAGGCGGCGCCGGGGGCCCAGAGCGCGCCGATCAGCGCGAGGAGGAGAGCGGGGGCGCGGCGGCCGCGCGGCGCGGGGGGGCGGTGCATGGGGTCCTCCGGAGGCGGGCGCTGGACCGTGGCGCAGGGGGCGCGGTTCCCGCGTCGGTTATCCTCCGCCGGGCCGGCGCCCGGCCGACGCCCCGGCCCTGCCCGCGCCCCGCCCAGCCCGCCCGCGCGCCGAGGCCCGACCATGCCCGAGGGCCGCCGCACCCGCCCGAGCACCCTGCTGCAGCGCCTGCTCCGCGCGGCGCTGGTCCAGGGCCGCGGCGAGGCCCGCGCGATGGAAGAGGCGATCCACCTCGCCAGCGTGCTGCGCCTGATCGGCCTCTTCGTGGTCAGCATCGCCCTGCCCGCCACGCTGCTGTCGTACTTCGCCGTGCGGGCCGCCCGCGTCGAAGAGGCGCTGGTGGTCAATGATCTGCGCCGAGAGGGCGCGGTGGCCGCCGACACCTTCTGGGCCGGGCTCGACCGCGACTTCACCGGCTTTGAGCAGCGGGTGGTCGACCGCCTGCGCTCGGGCCGCAGCCCGCTCGACGCGGCCGGCGAGCTGCACCCACAGCTGCGGGTGGCCCTGCGCTTTGACCAAGAGGGCAACCTGCGGGCGCCCTTTGTGGTGAACGACGCCGAGCAGCCCCTGCCCGAAGAGGACCTCTTCCACCCCGCCTGGCGGGCGGCCGAGCGCGCCGCGGCCGACGGGGCGCCGACCGAGGTGCAGATCGCCCTGCTGCGCGCTGTCTTCGCCGAGCACAGCAGCCCGGTCGTGCGGGCCCGGGCCCAGCTCGACGAGGCCCGCCTGCGCCTCAAGCAGGGCCAGACCCGCGAGGCGATGGCCCTGCTCGACGCCGTGATCAGCCGCGGCGAGCCGGCCCGCGACCCCTACGGCCTGCGCCTCGCCGATCAGGCCCGCCTGATGCGCGCCGACGCCCTGCTGCAGCGGGACCCCGAGGCGGGGTCGCGGGCCCTGCGCACCCTGGTCGAAGAGCTGCTGTCCGAGAGCTGGACCGTGGGCCAGGGCGGCGAGGCCGCGCTGGCCGCCCGCGCGCTGAGCCTCGTGCCGCCCGGGGCGGCGGGCGACTGGGCGCCGGTCGCCCGCGGGCGCTTGGCCGAGCGCAGCTCGATGCTCTACTGGGCCGCCGCCCTGCTGCCCGAGCTCGACCCGGTCTTCGGCGCCACGCCTGGCCGGCTGCCCGACGGCGTGGTGCGGTGGGAGCTGAGCGACCGGGCGCTCTGGGCGACCACCTGGTGGGGCGACGACTACTACGCCTTCGGTCTCGACCTCGAGAACGTCCTCAGCGAGCTGCAAGCCGACGCGCGGGCTGCGGTGGTCGCCGACAGCGACGTGAGCGCCTACCTGCTGAGCCCCAACGAGAAGCCGCCCCAGGACGCGCTGACCAGCAAGAGCTTGGGCCCCTGGCTCGGCGGCTGGACGCTGGTGGTCGCCCTGCGCGACGCCGAGCGCCTCGAGGCCGAGCGGGCCGACCGCCGCGACCTGCGCGCGCTGATCGTCGGCTCGGCCCTCTTTGTGCTGCTGGCCGGCAGCTTTACGACCCTGGCCATGCTGCGCCGCGAGCTGCAGGTGGCCCGCCAGCAGACCGACTTCGCCGCCAGCGTGAGCCACGAGCTGCGCTCGCCGATCACGCACATCCGCAGCCAGGGCGAGGCCCTGCTCTACGGCCTCAAAGAGACCGACGAAGAGAAAGAAGAGGCCTTCCTCAGCATCGTGCGCGAGAGCGAGCGCCTGTCGCGCCTCGTCGACAACGTGCTCGACTTCGCGGCGATCGAGCGCGGGGCCAAGCGCTACGCCCTGCGCCCCGGCGACATCGCCGAGACGGTGATGAACGCCATCGACAGCATCAGCTCGGCCCAAGAGGTCCAAGACAAAGAGCTGGACGTCGATCTGCCCGCCGACCTGCCGCCGGTCGCCCACGACGCCGACGCGATCGCCCAGTGCGTCATCAACCTCGTGAGCAACGCCGCCAAGTACTCGCCGGCCGGCGGCTGGATCGGCGTGCGCGGCCGTGTCGTCGAAGGTGGCGTGCAGATCACCATCTCAGACAAGGGCATCGGGATCGCCGCCCACGACATGCAGCAGATCTTCGAGCCCTTCTTTCGCAGCCGCGACGCGATGGCCCGCAAGCGCAAGGGCACCGGCATCGGCCTGACCATCACCCGCTACATCATGAACGCCCACGGGGGCGAGGTGACGGTGGCCTCGCGGCCGGGCCAGGGCAGCACCTTCACCCTGCGCTTCCCGAGCGAGGCCCCGCAGGCCCCGCGCCGCTGACGCGCCCGCCCGACCGGAGCCCGCCGCGCAGCGGCGGTCGGCGCAGCCGACCGAGCCGGGCGGACGCCGATCCCGCCGCGAGGCGGAGCGGCGGCCGGGGCCCCGGCGACGGGCGGAGGGGGGGCCAGGGCGCCCAAAACCCCACGCCGCCGCCGGGAGGCCGCCCGATCAGGCCGGGCTGCCGTCGGCGTTGAGCACCTCGGTCGGGGTCACCGGGGCAGCGCCGGCGGCGAGGCCGCGCGCGGCGGTCTCCATCAGGGCCTGCAGGCGGCCGGCGAAGCCCTCGGGGTCGTCGAGGCGGCCCTCAGCGATCGCGGCGTGGTCGAGCAGCAGGCGCGCGAAGGGCTCGAGCCCGGTCTGGCCGTCGGCGTTGAGGCGGGCCAGGGTCTTGACCATCGGGTGCTCGGGGTTGACCTCGAGCACGCGCTTGGTGGCGCTGACCTGCTGGTTCGCCGCGCGCAGGATGCGCTCCATGTTCGCGCCCATGCCGCCCTCGCGGTCGACCAGCACCGAGGGCGAGTCGGTCAGGCGCGAGCTGAGGCGGACCTCGGCCACGTCCTTGCTGAGCAGGCCGCCCATCCAGCTCACGAGCGGGGTCGCCTGCTCTTTGGCGGCCTTGGCGATCGGGTCCTCGTCCTCGTCGGGCAGGGGCGGCAGCTCGCCGGTCGCGGCGTTCTTGAGCGCGGTGCCCTCGACGTCGCGCAGGCTCATCACGACCCACTCGTCGACCGGGTCGGACATGAGGATGACCTCCCAGCCGCGCTTCTTGAAGCCCTCGAGGGCCGCGGCCTTGCCGATGCGCTCTTTGTCGACCGAGGTGAAGTACCAGAGGTGCTCTTGGCCGTCTTTGAGGTCTTTCTTGACGTCGGAGAGGCTGCGCAGCCCGCCGTCGCTGGTGGTGGTGGGGTAGCGCAGCAGCTCGGTGAGCTGGTCTTTGGCGCCCTCACCATCCTCGTGCACGCCCTCTTTGATGATGTGGCCGTACTCTTCCCAGAAGGTGGAGTAGGCGTCGGCGTCGGTGCGGCTGAGCTCGACGAGCTTGCGCAGCACGCGCTTGGTGAGCTGCTTGCGGATGCTGCGGACCACCGGGGTCTGCTGCAAGATCTCGCGGCTCATGTTGAGATCGATCTCGGCGCTGTCGACCACGCCGGTGACGAAGCGCAGGTAGCGGGGCACCAGATCGCCGGCGTTCTCAAGCACCTTGATGCGCTTCTGGAACAGCTTGAGGCCGACCTTGTAGTCGAGGCGGTCGAGCTCCCACGGGCGCTTCTTGGGGATGAAGATGATCGCGCTGTACTCGACGCCGCCCTCGGCCCGCACGTGGACCCAGGTGAGCGGGTCTTGCCAGTCGCCCGAGATGTGCTTGTAGAGGGCGATGTACTCGTTGTCTTCGACCTCAGACGGGCTGCGGGTCCACAGGGCGGCGTCTTGGTTGGCCCGCTCGTCGCCGACGATGACCGGCCACTGCACGTAGTCGCTGTGCTTGGCGACGATCTCGCGCAGACGGTCGGTGTCGCAGAACTCAATCGCCTCGTCGCGCAGGTGCAGGATGACGTCGGTGCCGCGATCGGCGCGGTCGCCCGTGGTGAGGTCGTAGGCCTCGCCGCCGTCGCTGACCCAGTGGATCGGGGCGGCGTCGGGCAGGGCCGAGAGGCTGCGGACCTCGACCTTCTCGGCGACCATGAACGCCGAGTAGAAGCCGACGCCGAACTGGCCGATCAGGCCCTCGGCGTTCTCGCCGCGCTCTTTGAGCATGTTCGCGAAGGCCTTGGTGCCCGAGCGCGCGATGGTGCCGAGGTGCTCGACCGCCTGATCGTGGGTCAGGCCGACGCCGTCGTCGCTGATCGTGATGGTCTTCTGGTCCTTGTCGACGGTGACCTTGACGCCCGGCTCGCCGGCGGCGGGCCGCAGGTCGGCGCGGGACAGGCCCTCGAACCGGGCCCGGTCGAGCGCGTCGCTCGCGTTGCTGATCAGCTCGCGGAGGAAGATCTCGCGGTCGGAGTAGAGGCTGTGGGTGACCAGGTGCAAGATCTGGCGGACGTCCGCCTCGAAGCGATGGCTCTCCATGGGGGCTCCAGCGGCCACAGCGGGCCACACGACAGGTTGTGCGAAAAAGGGGCGCGCGCGCGGCGCCACCGGCGGTGGCTGCCCTAGGGACGGCCCCCCCCTCCGTCAAGGGCAGGGCCAAAGGCGGCCGGCAGGCCCCGGTCGGGGCGGCCCGCCCGAGCGCCCGTGCCATACTGCGCGCGCCGATCCCCCCGACCCGAGACCTCCCATGCGCGCCGCCGCCCTCCTCTTGCTCGGCCTGCTGCCCTCTGCCGCCGCGTCGCCCCTCTCCCCCTTCCCGGGCTGCGGTGAGCCTGGCCGGCCCGACCTCTGCCCCAACGACCTGGGCTCCACGTGGAACCTGCTGTCGTGGTTCCCGGCCGAGTGGGCCAGCGTGCGGGCCGAAGAGGTCGCGCTGGGACCCGGCTTGTGGGCCGACCGGGCCTGGGCGCTCAGCGTCGGCCTGCCCAGCGTGACCATCGCGGTGCTGGACAGCGGCATCGAGTGGGACGCCGAAGACCTGCTGTCCAAGCACTACTTGCACGCGGCCGAGCTGCCCCTGCCCCAGCGGGCCGACGGCAGCCCGGCCGACAGCCCCGACCTCAACGGCGACGGCGTCTTCGACATCGACGACTGGGCCGAAGACCCCCGGCTCGACCCCGCCGCGGGCCAAGACCGGGCCGACGGCGTGCTGGACCCCAGCGACCTGATCGCCACCTTCTCAGACGGCGTGGATGACGACGGCAACGGCTTTGTCGACGACATCTCGGGCTGGGACTTCTTCTGGAATGACAACGACCCCTATGACGACACCCGCTACGGCCACGGCACGGGTGAGGCCAAAGACAGCGCGGCCGAGGGCAATGACGGCCGGGGCGACATCGGGGTCTGCCCCAACTGCCGGGTGATGAGCCTGCGGGTCGGCGACTCGTTCGTGGCCGACATCCAGAGCTTCACCGGGGCGGTGCGCTACGCCGTGAGCATGGACGCCAAGGTCATTCAAGAGGCCCTGGGCACGCTCAACCACAGCGCCGACGCCCAAGACGCCATCGACCATGCCTGGGACAATGGCGTGCTGGTCGTCGCTTCGGCGGCCGACGAGACGAGCTACCACCCCAACCAGCCCGGCGCGAACCCGCACACGCTGTACGTGCACGCGGTGCGCCACGACGCCGACGCCCGCGAAGACAGCGAGACCTTCCTCGCCTACAGCAATTGCACCAACCACGGGGTGCGGCTCGACCTGTCGGCCCCCTCGACCAGCTGCTCGTCGGGGGCGGTCGGCGTCACCAGCGGGGTGGCCGGCCTGGTCTACAGCGCGGCCCAAGAGGCGGGCATCAAGCTCAGCGCCGCCGAGGCCTGGGCGCTGATCGCGCTGACCGCCGACGACATCGACCAATCCTGGGCCACCGACATCTTCTCGGCGGCCGAGCCGCGGTGGTACCCGACCAAGGCCGGCTGGGACCGCTACTCGGGCTACGGGCGCATCAACGCCGCGCGCGCGGTCGAGGCGGCGCTCTCGGGCCAGATCCCGCCCGAGGCCGACCTGCGCGCGCCCGGCTTCTTCCGCGTGATCGACCCGACCCGCACGCCGACGCTGCGGGTCGAGGGCCGGGCCGCCGCGCCCCGCAGCAGCGTCGCCCGGTGGAGCCTGGAGGCCGCCCCCAAAGAAGAGCCCGACGCCGCCGACTGGGTCGAGGTCGCCAGCGGGAGCGGCGCGGTGGACGGTCTCGTCGCCGAGGTGGAGCTGGCGCCCTTCGCCGCGATGGCCAGCGCGGCCTACCGCACCTACACGCTGGCCGACGAGCAGGTGGCCCGCGAGACCGAGGTCCACAAGAAGATCCTGAGCCTGCGCCTGCAGGTCACCGACGCCGACGGCCGCCGCAGCGAGGCGCGCAACGCGGTCTTCTTGCACGCCGACCCCGACCGCACCGCCGGCTTCGGCGGGCTGCTCGACGGCGCCTCGCTCGAGCCCTCGCCCCTGCTGGTCGATCTGGACAGAGACGGCGTTCTAGACGTGGTGCAGGCCACCGCCAGCGGCAACATCTTCGCGCTGCGCGGGGATGGCAGCCCCGTCCCCGGTTGGCCGGTGCAGACCGAGCTGCTCGAGGAGTTCGACCCGGCCCAGCCCGGCAACCACCTCGCCAACCCGAGCTTCGCCGCGGCCCGGCCGGCCCGGGCCAGCGTGCTCGGCAGCCCGGCGGCCGGCGACATCGACGGCGACGGGGCGCCCGAGGTCATCGTCGGCAGCCTGCGCGGGCAGCTCTGGGCCTTTCACGGCGACGGCAGCGTGTTGGACGGCTTCCCCGTCGCCCAAGACCCAGTCGACCGCGCCGGCCTGGGCGAGCAGCTGCGCCTCGACGAGGGCTTCTTCTCGTCGCCGGCCTTGGGCGATCTCGACCAAGACGGCGCGCTGGACATCGTGATCGGCGGCATGGACGGCCAGGTCTACGCCTGGCGGGGCGACGGCAGCCGGATCGAGGGCTTCCCCGTGCTGCTGCAGCACCCCGACTCTGCGGCCGACGGGGTCCGCCAGCGCACCGTGTCGAGCCCGGCGATCGGCGATCTCTCCGGCGACGGCGTGCCCGACATCGTGATCGGCAGCAACGAGCCGGTGCGGGGCACCTACGCGCCGCTGTGGGCCATCTCGGGCAGGGGCAACGACGACCCGGGCGGGGCCGTGCTGCCCGGCTGGCCGGTGCTGCTGTTCGGCAGCGGGGCCGACGTGCTGCCGATGGTCGGCGAGGGCACCCCCCAGAGCCCGCTGCTGGCCGACATCGACGGCGACGGCGCGCTCGAGGTGGCCTGCCACGGCACCGCGGGCCCGCTGGTGGTGCTGCGGGCCGACGGCAGCCAAGTCTATCAGGCGATCAACACCTTGGACGGCTACGGCCCGGGCAGCAACGTCTATGACTCGGCGTCCTTCCCCTTCATCAACAGCCCGAGCGCCGGCGACCTGAACGGCGACGGGCAGATCGATCTGGTGACCGGGGCCATCGGCAGCGGCTACCTCGTGAACGCGCTCAATGACGGCCAGCGCACCCGCTTCGACTTCCCGATCATCGCCTGGGACGGCGCGACGGGCCGGCCCCTGCCCGCCTGGCCCCGCCAGCTCGAAGACATGCAGTTCTTCATGAACCCGGCGATCGCCGACGTCGACGGCGACGGGCAGGTCGAGATCATCCACGGCTCGGGCGGCTTCTTGCTCCACGCGCTCTCGGCCGACGGCACCGAGCCGGCGGGCTGGCCCAAGCTCACCGGCCAGTGGATCTTGGGCAGCCCCACCGTGGGCGACATCGACGGAGATGACCTGCTCGAGGTCGTCGTCGGCACGCGCCAGGGCGAGCTCTTCGCCTGGGACACGCCCGCCCCGACCTGGGCCCGGGTCGACTGGGCCGGTTTTGGCCACGACCCAGCCCACACCCTCAACGCCGAGACCGCGCTGGTCGGCTGGAACGCCGAGCCGCCGGTGAGCGACACCGCCGACTCGGGCGGGGCGCCGTTCGACAGCAAGACCCAGCCCGGCGGCTGCGGCTGCGCCGGGGCCCCGCGGGGCGCGGGCGGAGGAGCCGGCCTGCTCGCGCTCGGCCTGGGCGCCCTGCTGCTGCGGCGGCGGAGGGCCTGAGCGGCGGAGGGCCTGAGCGGCGGCGGAGGAGCTGAGCGGCCGCGCCCTCAGGCCGTCGTCGGCGGGGCCCCCGGCTCGGGGTCGTGGACGAAAAGCACGCTGCAGCGAAGCTCATCGCAGACCGGGCTGTGCCGCAGCTCAAAGCCGGCGATGGCCGGCGTCCACGCCCCGCCCACGCCGATGATGAGCAGCGCGCTGTTGTGGGCCTTGGCGGCGAGCTCGTCGAAGGTGGCGGTGGCCGGCAGCTCTTCGACCGCGAGGCCCGCGGCCCGCAGGCAGGCGCCCACGCGGGCGGCCGCGGCCCCATGCGGCCCCTCGGTCACCAAAATGGCCTTGTCGAAGCTGTCGCGGGGCATGAGCATGCAGAGGTCGGCGTCGAGCTCGTTGGCCAAAGTCTTGATCGGGCCGCCGAAGACCGCCTGCCCGAGCAGCGGCTGGTGCACGCCGACCAGCACGACGGTCGACCGCTGGGTGCGGGCGATGAGCGCGATGTCGCGGCCGGGCTCGTCGCTCGAGAAGCTCATCGAGCGGGCGGCCACGCCCTCGACCGCCAGCGCGTCGGCCAGCTTGCCGCTCAGCGCGCGCACGGCGAGCTCTTCTTCGGCGGGCGGCACCATCTGGCCCTGCTCACGCACCGCGGTGAGGCTGAGCGCGAGCGCCTCGCCGTCTTTGGCGAGCAGGGCGCCCACCTGAGCGAGCCGGGGGAGGTTCTGGGGCCGGGCGACGCTGACCAGCAGGCGCACCTCGCCCGGGCCGGCGGCGGACGGCGGAGGCGCGGGCACGGGAGGGGGCTCAGCGGCCCCCGGCCGCAGCAGGCTGAGCAGCGGGCTCGTCATGAAGGTGGTGGCCAGGGCCATGATGACCATCGAGCCATAGAGGCGCTCGCCCAGCACGCCCATGTCGCGGCCGATGTTGAGGATCACCAGCTCCATCAGGCCGCGGGTGTTCATCAGCACGGCGAGGGTGGCCGCGTCGCGCCAGCCGAGGCCGCCGCGGGCCGCCGGCAGCAGCGTGCCGATGAGCTTGCCGCCGCTGGCGATGAGGACCACGGTCAGCGTCACGCCGATCATGCGGCCGTCGAGCGCCTGCATGAGATCGGTCTTGAGCCCGGTGACCGCAAAAAACACCGGCAGGAACAGCACCACCACCAGCTCTTCGATCCGGGCGGTCAGCACGGGGACGATCGCCCCCTCGCGGGGCATGATCGACCCGAGCAAAAAGGCCGCCAGCAGGGCGTGGACGCCGAGCTGCTCGGCCACGACCGCGGTGCCGAGCAGCAGCAAGATCACCGCCGCAAAACCGCCCGAGGTGATGCGCTCGGCGCGCAGGAAGCGGCGGGCCACCCGCGCCAAAAAGGGGCGGACCACGAACACCATGACCGCCAAGAACACCGCCGAGGTGAACGTTTTGACGCCCGCCTCGGCCATGCCGCCGCTGCCCGCGACCCCGATGGCGGCGGCCACGAGGCTCCAGGCGGCCACGTCGGCGAAGGCCGCGCAGGCCATCGTCACGCCGCCCAGCGGGGTGCGCAGCAGGCCGCGCTCGCCGGCGATGCGGGCGAGCACGGGGAAGGCCGTGACGCTCATCGCGGCGCCGATGAACAGCGCGAAGGGCCCGACGGCCACGCCATCGGGCGCGTGCTCGGGCCAGATCACGAAGCCCAAGCCGGCGCCCAGCAGCAGGGGAAGGCCGATGCCGCCGAGGCTGGCCCGCACCGCGAGGCCGCCCCGGCCGCGCAGCAGGGCCGGGTCGAGCTCGAGCCCGACGACGAACATGAAGAGCACGAGGCCGATCTGGCTGATGGCCTCGAGCGCGACCACGCTCTCGCGGGGGAAGAGCGCGCCCGCCGCCTCGGGCCAGACCCGGCCGAGCAGGGTGGGGCCGAGCGCGATGCCCGCGGCGATCTCGGCGACGACCAGCGGCTGGCGCAGCCCGCGGGCGACGAGGCCGAAGACGCGGCAGGTGCCGATGATGACGAGCATCTGGCCGAGCAGCAGGCCCAGATCGACGCCGGCGCTGGCTCCCATCGGCACTCCGGGCGGGAGCCCTGCTCCGCGAGGCGCCGCGCGGCACGCGCGACCCCGCCCGAGGCTGGCGCGCCGCGGGCCCGCCGCGCAAGGCCCAGGCCCAGGCCAGCCCCCTAAGCGGTTGATCTGCGTTGACTCAATTGCGTCTGATCGGGGCTCTGGGGGCCTGTCCCGAGGGCGACCCGTTGCGCGACCGCCGCCGGCCGCCGCGCAGAGGCGTTAGCGGGGCGTGGCTGGAGGCCCTCCGATGACCCACGACCCGTCCGCTCCGCGCCCGACCCTCTCCCCGAGCGCGTCGGCGCCGGCCCACGCCGCGATCGACGCCGCTCCGAGCAACGGGCTGGCGCAGGGCGCAGGCGGCGGCTGGGTGATCGGGCCCGACCCCCACGCCCAGCTCGAGCACCTGCTCGGCCTGCCCGCCGGCCGCCGCATCGAGGCCCTGGTCCAGTTCGCCGACGGGGCCGCCGCGATCGGCGACGCCGCGCTCAAGGCCAAGGTCGCGACCGCCGTGCTCGAGCTCATCGAGGGCTGGGCCGGCAACCCCAAGCAGCGGCTGCAGCTCGGCGTCGCGCTGAGCCGGGTCGGCGACCCCCGCCTGCGCCTGCCGACCGAGGCCGAGTACTGGGCCACGGTGACCACCGACGAGGGCGCCGTGCTGCAGGTCGGCCGCTTCTTGGTCACCAACGCCGAGCTACGCGCCTGGTTTGACGCCGGCGGCGACAAGAACGACGCCTGCTGGTCTGAAGAGGGCCTCGCCTGGCGCGACAGCGGGCCGCCGAGCTGGGCCGCGCTGGCCGCCGACCCGGCGGTGCGCCACCTCGTCGAAGACAACCAGCCCGCCGCCGGCCCCACCTGGTGGGAGGCCGAGGCCTACGCCAAGGCCCACAACGCCCGCCTGCTGTCGGTCGACGAGTACCGCGCCGTGGTGCGCGGCCTCGAGAAGCGCCCCTACCCCTGGGGCTCGCCCTTCGGCGACGGCAACGCCAACACCCGCGAAGAGGCGCTCGGCCAGCCCTGCGCCGTCGGCATCTACCTGGCCGACCGCACGCCCGAGGGCGTGTGCGACCTGGCGGGCAACATGGGCCACTGGCTCGCCGATGACAGCGGCGACCGCAAGATGCTGCACCCGGGCTCGTGGGCCCGGCCGAGCATGGCCGCCTGGGCCAAGGCCGTCGACATGGCCGACCCCGACACCCGCTCGGCCGACATGAGCTTCCGGCTGGTGCGCGGCGGATGAGCCTGGCCCGGACCTACACGGCCAAAGAGCTGCTGATGGTCTCGGACCCGGCTTGGCCCGAGCTGCACGGCCGCATCCGCGGCGGGCGCAATGGGGTCGAGCTGCTGGTCGCTGATCCCGAGCAGGGCAAGCGCTGCCTCGAGGGCATCCAGGCGCCGGTCAGCACCGTGCTCGGCGCGATGAGCCACCACGTCGGCGGCCTGCTCATCGACAGCGGCTGGCTGCGGGTTTTGGGCTGCGGCCACCCGCGCATGCGGGGCAGCCTGCTGTCGTGGAACGGCCGGGGCGGCCCGACCGGCTTCCCGGGCATCGCCGGCGCGGTCATCGTCGCCCACGACGTGCTGGGCGGTGTCTTCGCGGTCAACGGCGGCGGCCTCTTCGGCCAGCCCGGCGAGCTCAACTACTACGACCCCGCCGAGGGCCGCTGGGCGCCGCTCGAGGTCCGCTACCCCGGCTTCATCGTCTGGGCGCTCGACGGCGACCTGTCCCAGCTCTACGCCCACAGCCGGTGGGAGGACTGGGACCGCGACGTCAGCGCGCTGACCGGCGATCAGGTCATCATCCGCACCCCGCCGCCCTGGCAGGACCCCGCGCCCGAGGCCGTGCAGGCCGAGGTCCGCCCGGCGATGGAGCTGGTCTCTGGCCGCTGGCGCCCGGCGGCGGTCGAGCCCGGCGGGGCTGAGGCCTGAGCGGTCTGCCGCGGGGCGCCAGCGCGCCCCCGCCTGGCGTCGCCGGGGCCCCGGGCGCCGCTCCGCCTCGCGGCGGGATCGGCGCCCGCCCGGCTCGGTCACCCGGCGGGGCCGGGTGACGGCTGCGCCCCGGCGGTCGCGCGGGCGCGGTCGGGCGTGGTCGCATGCCGTGCCCACCGTCACCCATCGGGTGCGGACCCATCGGCACGACCGCTTCCCTCAGGGAAAGCCCCAAAAAAAAATAGGAGAATCACGCGATCCTGTGCCAAGCTCTCGGCGCACCCGCCGGAGCGCTCCATGCCCGTCCTGCCCCTCTTCGTTCCCTTCGCGCTGCTCACCGTGGCGGGGGCCGCCGAGCCTGCGGCCGAAGCCCCCGCGCTCCGGCTCAAGTACAACCCTGAGCTCATCTCCCACGCGTCGTTCAGCGACCGGCGTGACGGGGGGCCTGCGGCCGGGGCGGCCACGAGCCAGGTCACGGCGGTGGCGCTGCCCGCGGGCAGCAACCGGGTCGAGCTCACCCACCGGCTGGGTGAGCGGGCCGAGCTCGGGGGCCTCTTCGACATCGCCTTCGACCGCGTCTCCTCTGACGGCGGGGCGCCCCGCAGCTCGATCGGCGGCGGGGTCGGGCTCACCGGCGCCTACACCCTGCCCTTGCGCGGCGACATCGGCGCCTTCGCCCAAGGCGTGGCGCTGTACACGCGGTCCTGGGGCACGTTCAACCCCGCGGCCACCCGCGGCGGCGACCACGGCCTGCGGCTGAGCGCCGCGCTCGGCCTGCGCTTCCCGCTGGCCGGGCACATCAGCCTCGACCCGGCCCTTGAGCTCAGCCGCGGGGCGCAGCAGGCCTGGGCGGTGCCCGCCGAGGTCGAGCCCGACCCCAAGGTGCGCCAGGTCGAGCTCCGGGCGAGCGCGCGGCTCGGCCTGAGCGTGCGCTTCTAAGCGCGCAGAACAACGACCAGCGCAGCGCTCTGGGCCAACCGCCCGCCGGAGAACCCCATGCCCACCCTGCTCCTTTTGTTGGCCCTGCTCGGCGCAGCGCAGGCCGAAGACCAGTCCCCCGACGCGCCGAAGCTCCGCCTGAAGGTGGCGCAGAGCCTGGTCTCCACCGGCCTGAGCACCTCCGACAGGTCCGGCGGCCCCTTCCCCGCGAGCAGCTCCACCTTCCAGTACACCTCGGCGCAGCTGAGCAGCGGCCCGACCCGGGCCGAGCTGACCTACCGCATGCGGCCGCGCTTCGAGCTGGGCGGCTCGGCCACCGTCGCCCTCCGACGGGCGACGATCGGCGGCACAGAAGGGGGCTCGTACACCGGAGGCGGCGCCGGCCTGGGCCTGACCGCGATCCACAACACGCCACTGCGGCCGGGGGCGGTGCTTTTTGCGCAGGTGGGGGCCGGGTACAGCTGGAGCAGCTACCCCAGCAACATGCCCAACGCCGGCACGCGCACCCATGGGCTCGGCGGGCGGGCGGCGGTCGGCCTGCGCCTCAAGCTCGCCGAGCAGGTCAACCTCGAGCCCGCGCTCACCGGCGCGGCGGGCGGGTCGTGGACCACCGAGGACGCGGCGGCCGACCCCGACTTTCAGGACCACCAGTCGACGTGGCTGGGCGGCGGCGCCGAGCTCGGCCTCAGCTTCCGGTTCTGAGCGGCCCGCCATCCTGCCGCGCCGTGTCGATCCGCTCGATCGCCGCCCGCATCGAGGGGAAGCGGTCGAGCAGGTAGTGGAAGCT
>JBJONS010000032.1:0-6321 GCA_046051725.1 Pseudomonadota bacterium
GCCGGTGAACGCACCCTTGACGTGGCCAAAGAGCGCCGACATGGCCGCATCACCGCGCAGGGTCGCGCAATTGAGCTCGACGAAGCTGCCCTTCACCCGGCCCCGGGCCCGCTTGAGCGCGTAGATGCTGCGGGCGAGCTGAGACTTGCCCGCCCCGGTCGGCCCCCAGATCAACACTGGGGCGGTCGAGCGCACCGCCACCTGCTCGACCTCGTCGATGAGCGTGTTGAACGCCGCGTTGCGCGTCTCGACGCCGTCTTTGAGCAGGCCGGTGGCCGCCCGGCGCTCGGCCTCAAAACGGCGGTGGATCCGGTCATAGCGCCCGAGGTGCAGGTCGATGATGTCGACCCGCCCGGTCACCGGCGCGTCTTTCGAGGGGCTGGTCTGCAGCAGGCGGCCGGGCAGCAGCCGCGCCTCGACCAAGAGGTAGGTCACGATCTGAAAGATGTGGGTGCCCGTCGAGATGTGGGCGAGCAGGTCGTGGCGGTCCTCGTCGAAGTGCAGGCCGGCGGCGACCTCGGCCACGGCGTCGTAGACGGCGTCGAGGTCCCACAGGGGGATGGGCGGCAGCTGGTGCACGCGCACCTGCAGCGCGGGCCGGCGCTCGGCGAGATCAGCGACCAGCAGCCTGCTCAGGCGGAGGGCCTCGTCGCTGTCGGTGACCATCAGCTCGAAGCGGTCGGCGGCCACCTCGGGGTGCAGGCCGGCGGCGACGGTCGGGCGCCAGCGATCCCACCGCTTGGGCTGGGCGCCCCGGTCGAGCACGGTGCCGACCACGCCGAAGATCACGCGCTCGCGGGGCGGGCCCGCGACCAGCCCGCCCCCGCTGCCGGCCGCCGCCCGGCCCACCGCCGCCCTGTCCACCGCCACGGGCCCTCCCCGCCTGGATAGACCAGGCGCGTCGATCTTATCTGATGGGCGAAGCTGCTGCGCAGGGCGGGCGCAGACCGCCGAGGGCCCTGCGCGAGAGTGACGCAATGTAGGTCATCCTCGACGCGGCCTGGGTGCGGCGCCGAGACCTGGCACAGGCCGTGCACAGGCGGCGGGCGCACGACGACACAAGACTCACCGCGCCTCCCCGGCGCCCGACGGAGCTCCCATGCGCACCGACACCCCCCCGGCCCTGCACGCGCCCGCCCACCTCGCCTACGACGTGATGACCGTGCCCGACGGCAAGCCGGTCAAGGCCTGGACCCGCGGCGTGCCGGTCGAGGACGAGGCCCGCCGCCAGCTCGCCAACATCGCGCGCCTGCCCTTCATCCACCACCACGTCGCGATCATGCCCGACGTGCACTGGGGCATGGGGGCGACGGTCGGCAGCGTGATCCCGACGGTGGGCGCGGTCGTGCCCGCTGCGGTGGGCGTCGATCTGGGCTGCGGGATGATCGCGGCCAAGACCAGCCTGCGGGCTGAGGATCTGCCCGACCAGCTCGGCGATCTGCGCGCCCGCATCGAGGCGGCGGTGCCCCACGGCCGCACGAACAACGGCGGCCCGGGCGACCGCGGCGCCTGGGGGCGCCTGCCCGCGGCGGCGGGCGCGAGCTGGGCGGCGATGGCCCCGCGTTTTGACGAGATCACCGCCAAGCACCCCAAGCTCGGCGGCGGCAACGGGGCGAACCACCTCGGCACGCTCGGCACCGGCAACCACTTCATCGAGCTCTGCCTCGATGAGGGCGGCGCGGTGTGGATCATGCTGCACTCGGGCTCGCGCGGCCTCGGCAACCGCATCGGCAGCTACTTCATCGACAAGGCCAAGCAGGACATGCGGCGCTGGTTCATCAACCTGCCCGACGCCGATCTGGCCTACATCCCCGAGGGCAGCCCGCTTTTTGGCGCCTACGTCGAGGCGGTCGGCTTCGCGCAGGACTTCGCGGCCCAGAACCGGGCGCTGATGATGGCCGCTGTGGTCAAGGCCCTGGCCGAGAGCGGCGCGCTGCCGCCCTTTTCGGCCGAGGTCGAGGCGATCAACTGCCACCACAACTACATCAGCAAAGAGCAGCACTTCGGCGAGTCCTGCTGGGTGACCCGCAAGGGCGCGGTGCGGGCGGGCACGGGAGAGCTGGGGATCATCCCCGGCTCCATGGGCGCGCGCTCGTTCATCGTGCGCGGCAAGGGCAACCCCGACAGCTTCTGCTCGTGCAGCCACGGCGCGGGCCGGGCGATGAGCCGTGGCGAGGCGAAGCGGCGCTTCACCCTCGCGGATCACGCGCGGGCCACCGCCGGGGTCGAGTGCCGCAAGGACGCCGAGGTGATCGACGAGACCCCGATGGCCTACAAGGACATCGACGCGGTGATGGCGGCCCAGGCCGACCTCGTCGAGGTGGTGGCGGTGCTCAAGCAGGTCCTCTGCGTCAAGGGCTGAGGCGGCCGGCGCGCGGAGCCCGCCGACCGGGGGACGGGGCCCGGGTTAGCTGGCGCCGCCATGCTCGCCGCCCTCTCCACGCCCCTGCTGCTCGCCGCGCTGGCCGTCGCCATCGGGCTCGGCCTCGGCGCGGCTTGGGCGCTGCGGGCCCGGCGCCGGCCCGCCCCCGCCGAGGACGACCTCGAGAAGATCAAGGCCTGGATCAGCCGGCTGCGGGCGACCGAGGCCGATCTGATCACCGCCGGCCAGGCCTTGGGCAAGGCCCGCCGCTACTTGGCCAGCCCCGAGCGGGCCGACCCGCAGATCAGCGACCTGCGGGGCATTTTGGTCGACTCGTGGCTGGCCCGCCTCGACCTTGAGGGCCGGCTGCGGGTCGCGGGCATCCGCCGCCGGGTCCCGCCGCCGCCGCCGCCCGCCGCCCTGCGGGGCCCGATCACCGCCGAGCGGGCCGCCGAGCTGGTGAGCCGCCTGTCCGAGTGGATGGACCTGCACCAAGCGCTGGCCCAGCGGGCCGAAGAGCAGGCCCGCACGCTGCTGCGCAGCGAGCCCAGCGCCGATCCCCACGCCCGCTACGTCGGCGCGGCGGTCGAGCAGGCGGCCGCGCGCCGACGGGGCCAGGTCGACCACCTGCAGCGCCTCGCCGCCCGGGTGCAGGCCGATGGCGCGCGCTGCGGAGAGGCGAGCTTGGCCCTGGCCGGGCTGCTCGGCCAGCTGCCCGAGGCGCCGGGCGGCGAGCTGCCCGCGCCGCCCGCGCTCGCGGCGCTGAGCAGCCTCGGGCTCGACGAGCGCAAGGACCGCGATCACCTCGAGGACGCTGGCCAGCTCGCCTCCCTCATCCAACGGGGCGAGGCTGCGGCCGAGGCGGCCCTGGCCCTGGCCCGCGACGCGGTCCAGCTCGACGAGCCGCCGCCGCCGACGCCGGCGCCCAAGCCGCGGACTTAGACGATCCCCGCGCTGCGGCCCCCGCCCGGCGGAGAGGAGCCCCCATGCCACCCCGGGTCCTGGTCGTCGACGACGAGGCCGCCAACCGGGCGGCGCTCGACCGCATCCTGCAGCGCGAGGGCATGGAGGTGGTGCACGCCGAGAGCGGCCGCGAGGCGCTCGAGAAGCTGCGCGCGACCGCGCCCGACCTGCTGCTGACCGATCTGAAGATGCCCGGCATCAGCGGCATCGAGCTGATGCGCGGGGCCCGGGCCATCGACCCGGCCATCGAGACCATCGTGATGACCGCCTTCGGCACGGTCGAGACCGCGGTCGAGGCGATGAAAGAGGGCGCCTGGGACTTCGTGACCAAGCCCCTGCGGCGGGCCGAGCTGGTGGCGGCCTGCAAGAAGGCGCTCGAGCGTCGGTCGTTGCGGGCCGAGAACCGGGCGTTGAAGGCTGAGCTCGGGCAGGTGCGGGCCGACGAGCTGATCGGCCGCAGCGCGCCGATGCGGGCCCTGCTCGAAGAGGCCCGGCAGGTCGCCGACGCGACGGCGAGCGTGCTGCTGTGCGGCGAGAGCGGGACGGGCAAGGGCAAGCTGGCCCGGCTGCTCCACGAGCTGTCGCCGCGGCGGGCCAAGCCGATGGTCACGGTCAACTGCGGGGCGCTGCCCGAGAACCTGCTCGAGAGCGAGCTGTTCGGGCACGAGGCCGGGGCGTTCACCGGGGCGGTGGCCCGCCGCGAGGGGCGCTTTGAGCTGGCGGCGGGCGGGACGCTGTTCCTCGACGAGGTGACCGAGATGAGCCCGGCGCTGCAGGTCAAGCTGCTGCGCGTGCTGCAGGACGGCGACTTTGAGCGCGTGGGCGGCAGCCGCACCCTGCGGGCCGACGCGCGCATCGTGGCGGCGACCAACCGCGACCCCGAGCAGGCCGTCGCCCAGGGCACCCTGCGCGAGGACCTCTACTACCGGCTCAACGTGATCCGCCTCGACCTGCCGCCGCTGCGCGCGCGGGCCGACGACGTGCCGCTGCTGGCGATGCACTTTTTGCGGCTGCACGCGGCGCGGAACGGGCGGGCGGTCGACAGCATCGCGCCCGAGGCCCTCGACGCGCTGTGCCGCTACCGCTGGCCGGGCAACGTGCGCGAGCTCGAGAACGTGCTGCAGCGGGCCGTGGTGCTCTGCCGCGGAGAGAGCATCGAGCTCAGCCACCTGCCGGCGCCCCTGCGCGAGGCGGGCCCGGCCGACACGCTGAGCTTCCCCGTCGGCACGCCGCTCAAGGTGGTCGAGCGGCGGATGATCGAGGCGACCCTCAAGCAGGTCGACGGCGACAAGACCGTGGCGGCGCAGCTCTTGGGGATCACGACCAGGACGCTGTACCGGCGCGAGGCCGAGTGGCGGGGCGAGCGGGCCGAGGACGACGGAGAGGACTGATCGGGGCGCCGCGCGCCCCCGACCGGGCAGGCCCCGCAGCGGCCCGCGCCCGCCCACAGGAGGACCGATGCAGCGCAGCACCCCACCGCCGCGGACCGCGCGCCCGGTCACCTGGACGGGAGCGGCCGCCACGGCGCTGCTCTGCGTGGCCTGCGCCGGGCTGCGGCCGGGCGCCAACGACCCGCGGCCCGACACCACCTGGCGGGTCGACGCCCAGGCCCCCACGGCCTGGGGGACGCCCGCGGTGGTCGAGCGGCCGACAGACGCGGCCTGCGCGGTGATCTGGGAGGCGCGCTGGCCCGTGGACGGGCCGGACCACGCGCCCGCGCAGCTGCGGCTCTGGTCCTACGCCGCGACCCAGCCGGCCGATCCCGAAGACGACCCCTTCGGCCTGACCGCGGCGGAGAAGGCGGCCGCCATCGCGGCGCTGCAGCGGGCGTGGGATCAGCGCGCCGCGGGCCACCTGCTGCGCCCGCCGGGGGCGTTCGGGCCCGAAGTGGCGGTGCGCGGCTTGTTCTGGGGACAGGAGGGCACGTTCACCCTCGCCCACAGCTGGAGCTACCTCGAGGCGGAGGCCGGGGCCCTGCGCGGGCTGCGGGTGCTGGGCACCGAGGGCCAGGACGACGGGCTGGCGCCGGACCTGCGCGTGTGGCTGGGGCGCCCCGGCGACCGGCTGGTGGTGGAGCTGCGGGTGCCGCTGCCCCAAGGCCCGCTCGCGACGCACCAAGAGAAGGGGCCAGACGGGATCGCCGACGGGTCCGCGGCGCTGCGGCGCCTCGACGCCGAGCGGAGCGGCCCCCTGGGCCAGCGCCTCGACGAGGCCGACGCGCTGCTGCGGACCCTGGCGGTGCGCCAGCGCTGAGCGGGCCGCCGGCGT
The DNA here is from genome assembly GCA_046051725.1 of Pseudomonadota bacterium. Taxonomy (GTDB): domain Bacteria; phylum Myxococcota_A; class UBA796; order UBA796; family UBA2385; genus JAEUKK01. Next base: position 5,594 of record JBJONS010000032.1, read on the forward strand.
CGCCCCGCGCGCGGGCCCAAAACCCCAAAAAGCAGCGCGCGCCGTGCCTGGTGGGCAGCGGCGCGCGGCGGGACCGACCGGCCCCCACACCCGGGCTTAGCCGGGGACGCAGGAGCTCGCGGCGGTCGACAGGGCGGTGATGCCCTCTTGGGTCGAGCAGTCCGCGGCGCTGATCGCGTCGTTGTAGCACTCGAAGAAGGCCACGTAGGTCGTGTCGGTGTAGGCATCGCAGTAGGTGTCGTTGAAGCCGAGCGCCGAGACGTCGAGGCCGGCCTCGGTGTAGCACTCGGTCAGCGCGGCGATGTAGTCGGCGCAGAGGTCGCTGGCGGAGCTGCCGCCGCCGTCGCTGCCCTCGTCGCCGCCGCTGTCTTTGTCGCCGCAGCCGGTGGAGAGGATGGCGCCAGCGCAGAGCGTGAGAGCGAGCAGGTTCTTGGTCATGGGGGTCTCCTCCGTCGGGGCGGGGCCCGGGGGGGCCTGGGGATGTGAACGCGACGCCCCGGCGGACGCGCTCATCTGCCCTTAATGTGTCAGGCGCGCGGACCGCAAGGTCAGCGCCGGCCTTCCCCCGAGCCGCGCGGGGCGCGCGGCGCCCGGGCCATGCCACGGCCAAAAAAGGAGAACCCCCGCGGAGCCGAAGCTCAACGCGGGGGTTCAAGGGATGGCCGGCGGTGACCTACTCTCCCACAGGGTGGCCCCTGCAGTACCATCGGCGCTCTAGAGCTTAACTT
>JBJONS010000033.1:0-3500 GCA_046051725.1 Pseudomonadota bacterium
GGGCGGCTGCCGGCTCTACAACTACGCCAACGAGGCCGACGCCATCCGCGACGTGCTGCGCCTCTCCCGCGGCATGACCTACAAGGCCGCGGTCGCCGGCCTCGACCTCGGCGGCGGCAAGGCGGTCATCATCGGTGACCCCGCCTCGGTCAAGTCCGAGCACCTGTTCCGCGCCTTCGGCCGCTTCGTCGAGTCGCTCAACGGCCGGTACATCACCGCCGAAGACATGAACACGACCGTCGAGGACATGAACTGGATCCGCCGCGAGACCCGCCACGTCACGGGCGCGTCGACCTTCAGCGGCGGCTCGGGTGACCCCTCCCCGGTCACCGCCTATGGCGTGTTCCACGGCATTCGGGCCTGTCTCGAGGTGGTCTACGGCTCGCCCGACGTCGTGGGCAAGACCGTCGCCATCCAGGGCGCGGGCTCGGTGGGCTACTACCTGGCCAAGTTCCTCCATGAGGCCGGGGCGAAGCTGATCTACAGCGACATCTCCGACCGCCGGCTCGAGAAGGTCCGCAGCGCGTTCGGCGGTGCGGTGGTCGACGGCGACGCCTACTATGGCGTCGAGTGCGATGTCTTGGCCCCGTGCGCGATCGGCGGCGTCATCAACGCGGCGACCATCCCCCAGATCCGGGCCCCCATCATCGCCGGCGCGGCGAACAACCAGCTCGACGACGAGCGCCGCGACAGCGCGCTGCTCGAGAAGAAGGGCATCGTCTACGCGCCCGACTACGTCATCAACGCCGGCGGGCTCATCAACGTCGCCGCTGAGCTCAAGGGCCTGCCCGCCGAGAAGGCGATGGCCGACGCCGCTGGCATCTTCGACACGGTCAAGCGCATCGTGAACCTGTCGCGCCAGCGGGGCATCTCGTCGACGGCGGCCGGCAACGCGGTCGCCGAGGAGCGCATCAACAACGTGTCGCGCCTCAAGCGCCTGCACCTGCCCGGCTGAGCGCAGCGCCCGCCGCAGCGCCGACCTGCGGGACAGGGGCCGCCCGGACGGGGCCCCCACCCGCAGGCCCTTGTGCCGGGCCTCCCCAGACGGACTTGTTGGAGCCCGACCGCGCGCCTGCGACGTTTGCGCCGCGCCGTTGACCCAAACGAGACCGTCAATGACTCAGCGGGGCCTGCCAACAGCCCCGTCTGGACCGGGTGCCGACCGAGGCCCCTCTCCGTCGGCGCCGGACTCTACCGCGCGAACGATCCCCGACCCCGCCGCCCAGCGCAAGGTCTGGCCTTCCTCGCGGGCCCGGAGCAGCGCGGCGGGGAGCTCTCGCTGCAGGGCGGCGCTGCGGGCGCGCGCCTCCGCCCGGCCCGCCGCTTCGGCCTCGCTGAACCGGCGCCAGCCATAGCGCTCCGCCGCAGCCAACAGCAGCCGGTGGTGCGCGGGGGGCGCGGAGCTCCGGGTCCGGAGCGTGGCCAGCATGTGGTCGCGGTCGGGGAGCCAGGGCCGGTGGAGGGCGCCGCGCAGCCGGATCGACGCGCCCCGGGGCTGATCCGGCGCGGCGCGGACCTCGACCCGGTCGATGAGGATGACGTGGCGCTGGGTGTCGAAGGCGGCCAACAAGGCCGGAAGATCCAGCGGATCGCCGCGGAGGTTCCACCGCAGCGCCACCTGCTCGACCCCGGCCTCGACCCCAGCGGGGAAGAAGCGCGCGGGCTCGGAGAGCAGGCCGAGCTCGGTGGCGACGAGGTTCAGGTAGGCCCGCAGCGCCAGCTCGGCCTCAGGCGTGAGCGCGGCCGGAGACCGGGCCTGCGCGGCCGCCCGCTGCGTGGCCTCGAGCAGGGCGGGATCGGCCCGATCGACCTGCACCGGGGCGGTCCACCGGGCGACGAGCGCAGCCGCGCCGACGCCGAGCGCGAGGCCGAGCACCAGTGCCACCGCCGCCGCCGCGCCCATCCGCCCTCCCCGCGCGCCGCCGCCGCGCGCGGCCCGCTATATGCCCCGGGCCGGCCACGTGCGCCTGCAGCGGGAGGGGTCGTGGACTACATCGTCCTGGTGCCGATCGACGAGGTCACTCTGGGGAGCGCGGCCCTCCGGCAAGCGGTGGAGCTCGCCGCCGGCCGGCCGGGGGTCGCGGTCGTCGGGCTGCACGTGGTCAACGTCATCCCCGCAGACGAGGGCAGCGCGCTGCAGGCCTTGCTCGCGCAGGAGCCGAGCCCGGTGCCCGCCGACGTCGCCGCGTGGTGCCGCGCCCAAGGTGAGGCCTTGTTGGCGCGCTTCACCGAGGTCTGCACCGCCGCTGGGGCCCGCCACCAGGCGCGGCTCGAGGTGGGCGCCTGGGCCGACCGGGTGCTCCACCATGGCCAGAGCGCCGACCTGGTCGTGCTCAACCGCCCGACCGCCGCAGACGAGCCCGCCCCGGGCGAGGGCGCGGACTACTTCGACGACGTCATCTCGGGCCTCCGCGGCGCGGTCGCGGTGATCCCGCCGGGGGCCGAGCCTGCCCGGCGGCTGTTGTTGGGCTGGTCCGAGTCCGGCGCCTCGCAGCGGGCGCTGCGGGCCGCCTCCCGCCTCGCCCGGGCCACCGGCCTCCCCCTCGAGGTGCTGGCGGTCCACGACCCCGACCAGCCGGTGCCGGAGCGTCAGGATGTGCTCCAGCACGCTGTGCTGCTCGGCCTCGAGGTAGAGCTGCGCGTGGCGCCCGGGGTCCCCTGGGAGGCGCTGACCGCCGCCGCCGCCGCGGGAGGGCCGACCCTCATCGTCGTCGGGGCGAGCGACAAGTCCCGGTGGGGCCGCCGCCTGTGGGGGAGCACGACCGACAGCCTGCTCGACCAGACCGACATGAGCGTGCTGGTGGTCGGCTGAGGGCGCGGCCAGGGTGCTCCGCCGCTCCGGTGCAACACCTGAATTTCCCGTCCCACACACGTTGAAAGAACCGTCCAGGGCTGGTAGATTCGCCGGGCCTGCGGGGAACGTTCCCCAAATCCCGGGTCAAGGCGCGGCTGGAGATCCTCCAGCGCGCCGATCCCGCGCCCCCAGGCACCCGGGCCCTCCGCCCGCACCGCCCCCCTCCGCGCGGCCCTGTCCCCCAGGGCCCAGGCCATCCCCCCGCACCGTGGCGCCCAGCTCTGCCGGGCGCTCCCTCCACTGCGAGCAGGCCCTTGACTCCCCAAGATCCCCGTCATCCCGCCGTGCACACGGACGTCTTCGACGGTCCGCTCGAGCTCCTCCTCTTTTTGGTGCGGCGGGACGGAATCGACCTGCGCGAGGTCTCGATCGCGCCCATCACCGACGCCTACTTGGCCCACCTCGAGCTGATGGACCAGCTCGACCTCGACGTGGCGGCCGAGTTCGTGGTGATGGCGGCGACGCTCTGCTGGCTGAAGTCGCGCGAGCTGCTGCCGCGCGGGATCGCCGTCAGCGATGATGAGGAAGATCCGGCCGAAGTGCGCGCCGAGCTCACCCGCCGGCTGCTCGAGTACCAGCGCTACCGCGACGCCGCCGACGCGCTCGCGTCCGGCGCGCTGCTCGACCGCGACGTCTTCGCGCGCTC
>JBJONS010000034.1:0-3316 GCA_046051725.1 Pseudomonadota bacterium
ATGGAGCTGTACACGGGCGGCGTCACGGCGCTGTGCGGCGTGCTGTTCTTGCTGGAGATCCGGCGCGTCGCCTCCCACCCCGCCCTGCCCTTCTTCGCGCCCTACGTGCTCGTGCTCATCGTCGGCGGGGCGCGCAACTTCGAGCTGCGCAGCGCCGTCGAGATCTTCGCCCGCTACCTGAGCCCGCTGCTGGTCGGCTTTCTCGTCGCCGGGTTCATGGACACGCGGGAGCGCCGCCGCCGCTTCTTCATCGTCACCACGCTGGTGTGCGCCGTCCCGGTGGCGCTGAGCGTGTTTCACCTGCTCAACGGGCAGATGCGCACGTACACGCTGGCCGGCTACAACCGGCTGCTCGGCGGCTACAAGAACCTGCACGGGCACGCGCTCTCGATGTTCCTCATCGCGGCGATGGCGACCTGGTGGTGGTTCGAGGCCCAGACGCGCACCAAGCGCGCCGCCGTCGCGCTCTACGGCGCTGCGGCAGCGGTCTGCCTCTACTTCACCTACGTGCGAACGGGACTGCTCGCCCTCGGCATCTTTGGGGCGACGCTGCTGTGGATCGAAGGCCGGCAGCGGCTGCTGTTCGCCGGCGGCCTCGCGGTGGCGGTCTTCGTCTTGCTCAACCCGGCCATGCAAGACCGCTTCAAGGACTTCGTGCTGATCCTCGCACCCGACGAGAACGTCCTTGCGACGCGAAAGCTCGGCTCGGGGCGCTTTGGCATCTGGTCGGCGGCCATCGGCGAATACCTGCGCCAAAGCCCGCTCGACATCGTGATGGGCCTCGGCATCGGCGGGCACTTCTTGCTCACCCGGGAGGCGTTCAACCCGTACAGCATGGCCTCCGACGGCAACGTCGACGCCCACTCGGACTACCTGACGATGACCTTCCAGGTGGGCCCGGTGGCCACGCTCTCGTACCTGGCGATGCAGGTGCAGGCCATGCGCTGCGGCCTCGACGTGCACCGGCGCTCCCCGGACCCCTTCATGCGCCGGCTGGGCGCCTTCGTCGTGGCGATGTCGGCCGGCGCGACCATCGCGAACGTGGTGTCCAACTCCTTCATCAACCGCATCACACAGAGCTGGATGTTCTGGTCCCTCTGCGGGCTGGTCTTTGCGGAGTGGATGGCCCTGCGGCGCGAAGGCCGGCTGCGCGCACCGGCGCCCGCGCGGCGCGCACCGGCCCCAGACCGCCCCGTTGCGGCCCCTCAACCGTAAGAGACACGCCCGCCGCCGCTCCCCGCGCCGAGGCGCCGCCGCTCGGCGAGCCCGACGAGGCCCCCAGCCAGGCCATCGGCCAGCACCTGCACCAGCGCGCGCCCGAGCGGCTCCAGCACCTCCCGCTCCCGGTGCGAGACCACCCGCAACGTGCCGTAGCGCCGCTCGCCCACCTGCAAGGCGGCCTCGCGTTCGATGCGGCTCTGCAAGTGCACGGTCGACGCGTCCACCGCCCCGGCGCGCACCCACACGAAGGGGCTGCGCTCCGCCCGCGAGAACTCCGGGCCGTCGGCGAGCTGAAGCTCGACGCGCTCGGCCCCCAGCTCTTTGGCGGCCTCGCCGACCAGGGCCCACAAGGCGTCGAGCGAGTCGGCGTGCTCCATGCGCGCCCGCACGCCCTCCACCACCGCGACCCGCCGCCCGGCCTCCTGCTCCACGCCCTCCAGCACCCGCGCCCGCCGCGCCGCGCGGATGATGTCGGTGTAGCCGAGGAAGCGCACGGACACGAAGACCAGCGGCACCACCGCGCCGATGGCGACCGCGGAGATGGCGTCGTCGGCGTAGATGAAGACGAAGGCCAGGGCCGCCAGCACGCCGGCGCCGCCGTACAGGACCAGCACGCTCTGGGACTGCGTGAGCCCCTTGCGGAGCAGGATGTGGTGAATGTGGTGCTGGTCCGCCGAGAACACCGGCGCACCCGACAAGGTGCGGCGCACGACCGCCATGCCGAGGTCGAAGATGGGCAGGCCCAGCGCGAGCACCGCCGCGCCGATGCTGAACGCGGCGTAGCTCTTCTGGCTGCTGTGCACGCTGACGAGGGCCAGCATGAAGCCGAGGAACAGGCTCCCCGTGTCCCCGAGGAAGATCGTCGCGGGATGGCGATTGTAGGCCAAGAAACCGGCGGTCGCGCCGACCATGCTCGCCAGCAGCATCGCGCTCAGGCCGTTGTCCTCGATGACGGACATGACGAACAGCGTGCCGCCGGCCAGCACGACGATGCCGCCGGCCAACCCGTCCATGCCGTCGATGAGGTTCACCGCGTTCATGACGAGCAGCATCCAGAACACCGTCGCCGGGATGCTGAGCGCGCCGAGGGCGATGGGGTCGGCGAAGGGCACCGACAGCCCCTCGATGCGGATGCCCGACCACACCACCACGAGGGAGGCCGCGATCTGGGCGCCCAGCTTGACGAGGGCCCGGGTGTCGCGCAGGTCGTCCCAAATGCCCACGGCGAGCATGATGGCCCCGCCGCCCAGCAGGCTCACGAGCAGCGGTTGGTCGGCCACGAAGGCCCGCGAGATGCGATTCGACCACAAAAACATGCCGAAGAGCGGCGCCGCCAGCGAGAGCGCGACCGCCACCCCGCCGAGCCGCGGGATGGGCTGCGTGTGAATCTTGCGGCCGCCCCCGCGGTCGGTCAGCCCGAGCTTGATCGCGGCGTCCCGCACCACCCGCGTGAGCAGGAGGCTGCAGAGCAGGCTCAGCGCAAAGGCGACGAGGAAGGTGCGCATCAGGCCGGGCCGCCGCCGGCCGCGCGATCTGCCTCGGCCTCGGCCTCCGTGTAGTAGTAGCCGTAGGTGTCGTAGTAGTTGTAGCCGTAGCCCGCCGTCGCCATGTTGAGCTTGTTGACGATGGCGCCGAGCACGGGGGCGTTGACCTCGCGCAGCCGGGCGCTCGCCTGGGCGACCATGGTCTTGGAGGTGCGGTTGGCCTCAACGACGACGAGAACGCCGTCCACCTGGCTGGAGAGCACGAGCGGGTCGGCCACGATGTTGACGGGTGGCGAGTCCACGATGATGAAGTCGTAGCCGCGGAAGGACTTGAGCGCGCGCTGCATCGGGCCAGACCCGAGCAGCTCGCCCGGGTTGGCCGGCGGCGGCCCCGCGACGACGATGTCGAGCCCGGGGACATGGGTGGGCCGAATCACCTCCTCGGCGGTGGACTCGCCGAGCAGCAGGTTCGCGAGCCCGAGGTCGTTGGCGAGACCAAAGCGCTTGTGCAGGCTCGGCCGCCGCAGGTCGGCGTCGATGAGCAGCACCCGCGAGCCGGTCATCGCGATGATGGCCGAGAGGTTGGAGGAGGTGAAGCTCTTGCCCTCCAT
>JBJONS010000035.1:0-6128 GCA_046051725.1 Pseudomonadota bacterium
CCCGCAGAACCGCGCGTTCACCGCCGACGAGATCGCCGAGGCGATCAGCTTCTTCGCGACGCCGGGCGCGGCGGCCATGAACGGCCAGTCCTTGGTGCTCGACGGCGGCGAGCTGGCCTGAAGCGGCGACGCGGGCGCGCGCAGCTGCGCCGCCCGCAGCCCGGCGCGACCCTTGCTGGCGGGCGCACCTAGACGCGACCCGCATGGCCCCAGGCGGAGCGTCTGCTTGGCATGCGGCGTCGATGCGCCGCCCGACGGCGACCGTCCCGCGCCGGATCGGCGCGGCTCAGGGCTCGAAGCGGTAGCCGACGCCGTGGATCGTCAGGATGTGACGGGGATCCGCTGGGGTCGGCTCAATCTTCTTGCGCAGCTTGAGGATCTGGTTGTCGACGGTCCGCGTCTGCATGGTCGGCGCGTAGCCCCAGACGTGCTCGAGCAGCTCTTCGCGGGTGACGTCCTGGCCGCGCTTCTCGATGAGGTAGCCGAGCACCCCGGCCTCATGGGTGGTCAGGCGGATCTCTTCGTCGTCCCGCAGCAGCACGCGGCGGCGGAGCTCGACCGTGATGTTGCCGAAGCGGAAGGGCCCCTCTTGGTGGGTCAGGCCGAGCACCCGCAGGCGAGCGCGCACCCGCGCGATGAGCTCTTTCATCGAGAAGGGCTTCACCACGTAGTCGTCGGCGCCGGCGTCGAGGCCCTCGACCCGGTCGGCCTCGCCGGTCTTGGCGGTCACCATGATGATCGACAGATCGGCGTCCTGCTCGCGCAGGTACCGCAGGATGGTCAGACCATCGATCCCGGGCAGCATCCGGTCGAGGATGACCAGGTGGGGCTCCCAGCTGCGGATCGTGTCGAGCGCGGTCTCGCCGCGGTCGAAGGTCCGGACCATGTAGCCCTGGTGGCGGAGGGCGGTCTCGACACCCAACGCGATGGTCGCGTCGTCCTCCACCACAACGATGCGCGCGCCGTCTTGGCTCATCCTCGCTCCAGCGTCGGCGCTCAGGCGCCGATCGTCGCCCCCGCGCGCGGGGGTGCTCCTGCTCACACCTTGGGGGTCGGACCGCGGCCGGTGAACCGTGAGGCCCACCTCCGCCAGCTGCCTGCCTTTGCGTCGCGCAACCGCAGCCGGAACCGCGCGCCGCCTTCGACCCCTTCGGTGCACTCTACCAACCCGCGGTGGGCCGCGGCGGCCTCGGCGACGAAGGCGAGCCCGAGCCCGTGCCCGCCGGCTTTGCCCCGACCGGGGCCCTCCACGCGGACGAAGCGCTCGAAGATCTGCTTGCGCATGTGCGGCGGCACGCCGATCCCGTTGTCCGAGACCTCCACCACCGCCCAGCTGCCGTGCTGGTAGGTCCGCACCTCGCAGCGCAGCTTCACGCCGGTCTTGGCGTACTTCAGGGCGTTGTCGAGCAGGTTGCCCAGCGCGTCCTTCATCAGGTGCTCGTCGATCTCCACCGCCACGGTCGGGCGCAGATCGGCGCGCAGCTCGGCGCCCCGGGCAGCGAAGCGCTGGACCCACTGCCCGACCACGCCGCGGGCGAGCTCGTCGAGGGGCAGGGTGCGGGTGGCGCGCAGCTCTGGCCGCCGGGCCGCGGCGAGCACCTCGTCGATGCGGGCGCCGAGGTTGTCGCACTCGGTGAGGATCTTCCCGATGAACCGGCCACGGGTCGCAGGGTCCTCCGCCGCGCCCAGCTCGAGGGTCTCGGCCATCACCCGGATGCCGGCCAGCGGGGTCTTGAGCTCATGGGTGACCCGCGCGATGAAGGCGTCCTGGCGCTCGGACAGCTCGCGGGCGCGCCGGTCCGCGGTGAGCTGCATGGACAGGGCCGCGCCCGACAGCAGCAGCGCGGCGATCACCGGGGCGAGCACGGTGGCCAGATCTTCGGCCACCTCGCCGGCCATCGCCGGCGTCGCGTCCTCGGACGCGAAGTGGAGGCCGGGGAAGAGCGCGCCGACCTCGACCTCGACGTGGTCGTTGCGGTCGAAGTTCTTGCCTTCGCCGAAAATGACGCGATGGTCGCCATCCACAAGGAGGTACCCCGCGCCTGGGTTTCCTTCGACCGAGCGCACCACCGGTCGGAAAAGGGCCTCGCTGTCGAGCATCACGACCGCGACCGTCGGCCCGCCCGCGGCGGTCCCGGCGGGGGGCACGGCGCTCCAGGCCAAGGCCCAGGCCGGGAAGCTCCCTGGCGCGTGCCGCACCGCCAGATCACCGACCGCCGCGGTCTTCCCCAGCGCGTCGGCGTGCTCGCGCACGTGCGCGTAGGCCTCGACCCGCCGGCGCGCGCGGGCGAGGGCCTGGACGCGGGTCTGGCCGGTGGCGGCGGCGAGGTCGCGCTCGACGAGGCGCTCGGCGACCGGGAGCAGCCCGAGGAGCTGCGGCCCAGGCAGCGCGAGGATCTCGTCGGCGAGGAAGAGCCGCAGCGCGGTGGACTCGCTCTCGTGGCGCAGCGCCTTGTGGGCGTCGGCGGCGAGCTCGACCCGCTGGGCGAGCCGGCGGAGGTCGAGGCCGCGGGACACCCCGACGTCAAAGGGCAGGCGGAGGGGGAGCTCTCGGTCGTCGAGCACCGAGAGCGCCGTCTCGGGGTCGGCCAAGGAGAGGTAGAGCCGGCCCGCCTGGAGGCGGGCGTAGAGCTGCGTCGGGAGGGGACCGCCGCTGCAGCGCACGAAGGCCTGGGCCGCGGCCGCGGGTTGGCCCCGGGTCTGGAGCGCGGCGGCGCCCGCCACGCAGGGGTCGGCGAGCACCGCGCCGGCGTCCTCATGCGGAGAGGCGAGCGGCCAGGCCACCTCCCAGCCGGTCTCGGTCGGCCGGAGCAGCAGCCAGGCGTCGAACCAGGGCACCGCCGCCCGCCGCCGCCGCTCGACCGGGCCCGGGCTGCCTTCGAAGGGCAGGTCCTTGATCCACGAGGCGACGCTCTGCTCGACGTGGTTGCGCCACAGCGCCACCAGCACCTCGAGCTCTTGCTGGGTGCTGCGGCGGTCGTCCTGCGCCTGTTCGAGGCGGCCGACCAGCGCCCGCTGCCCCGCGAAGATGCTGAGCAGCACGAGCATCGCGGCGAGCACGCCGGTCGAAATCAGACGGAGGCGGTCGACCGCACGAAAGGTGCTGAGCACGCGCGCCTCGCTGCGGACCGGCGGGGCTGGTTCGCCGGGCGCCGTCAGGACTATCGCGAACGGGCCCCAGGGTGACCCGGCCCGGGCGGCGCCGGGACGGCCTCAGGGGGCGATCTGCACCCGGTTCCGGCCGCTGCGCTTCGCGGCGTAGAGGGCCTGGTCGGCGCGCTCGCGCCAAGCGGCCGTGGGCTCGTGCACCCGGCGGGTGGCGACGCCGAAGCTCGCGGTGACGAGGAGGCCGGGGGCGGTGCGCTCCCAGGCGTGGGCCTCGATCCGCGCCCGCACCCGCTCGGCGATCTCGGCGGCCGCGGCCGGGCCGGTCTGCGGCAAGAAGACGACCAGCTCTTCGCCGCCGTAGCGCACGCAGGGGTCCCCTTCGCGCACGGTCATGAGCAGGATCCGCGCCACCGTGGTGATCACCTCGTCGCCGATCGCGTGGCCGTAGGTGTCGTTGACCCGCTTGAAGTGGTCGATGTCGACGTAGACGCAGCTCAGCGGGGCGCCCTGGGCCTCGGCGCGCTCGGCGAGGCCGTCGAGCTCGTCGTTGAGCCAGGCCCGGGTGAGCAGGCCGGTCAAGGCGTCGCGGTCGGCTTGGGCGAGGCGCTGGTGCAGGCGGCGCAGCCGCTCGACCTCTTCAGCGGGGAGGTGCTCGAGCCGCAGCTCGACCTCGCCGATCAAGAGCAGATCACCGCTGCTGAGCGGGCCCTCGCTGAAGGGCTGGTGGTTGACCGCGGTGCCGTTGGTTGAGCCGAGGTCACGGGCCCGCACCTTGCCGTCGAGGCCGACGCTGACCTCAAGGTGGCGCTTGCTCACGCTGCCGTGGGGCAGGCGCAGGCCGGCCTGGGGGTCCCGCCCGATCACCACGACGTCGCCGGGGAACAGCGACACATGCAGCATCAGGTCGGCGCCCGCGACCACCCGCAGGGTCGGCGGACGCTGCCGGGTGACGGCGGCCGGCGCGCGCACGAACTGCATGGTGTCTGGTGTCGACACCTCGTCGTCGCCATCGAGGAAGGGGGAGGGGCCGCTCGGTTCCATGCGCGCTCCACGGCGGCGACGGTGCGCCGGCGACCGCCAGGGTATCGGCCCCGGCGGTGGAGACTTGAGCCCCTCGTCGATGTTCCTCGGCCTGCTCAGCGCTGCTCGAGCACGTGGAACTCGACCCGCCGGTTCGCCTCGTCGGCCTCGCGGCCCGTGCCCGGGACCATCGGCGCGTTCTCGCCGTAGCCCTTGGCCTTGAGACGCCGCACGTCGACGTTGTGCACCCGCACGAGGTAGTCGCGGACCTGCTCTGCCCGCTGCTGGCTGAGCGTGAGGTTGTAGGTCGCCGGGCCGACCAGGTCGGTGTGGCCCTGGATCTCGAGCAGGGCGATCTCGGGGTGGGCCCGCAGGACCGCGGCCACGTCGTCGAGCACGCCCTTGGCCTCGGCCTTGAGCCGGGCTTGGTTCAGCTCGAAGTTGATCTTGTCCATGATGATCACCTTCGAGCCCTCGAGGCGCGCCCGCATGCCGCCGAGGACGATGTCCTTGTCGATGTTCTGGAGCTTGCCATCCGCGCCGCGCACGCAGGCGACCGCCCGGTGCTCGGTCGAGTAGCCGTCGGCGGCGATGACGAACTCGTGGGCGCCGCCGGCGGGCAGGCTGAACCGCGCCACGCCGCTGGTCGGGTCGGTCGTGGTGCTGACCAGCCCGGCGCCGCCCGAGACCTTCGCGGCCAGCGGCCGCTTCTCGCCGTCGGACACGTGCAGCGTGACCGCGCAGGTGCCGGCGATGCGGGCCATCGCGATGCGCTGCTCGTGGTGGGCGCCGGCCGGCACCTCGAGCACGCCCTTGATCGGCGCGAAGCCCTCGGCGTCGGCGGTGAAGTTGTACACGCCGGGCTTGAGGTGCAGCACCAGCGGGCCCTCGTGGGGCGCGATGACCCGGCCGCTGCTCGGCCCCGACACGATGGTGAAGACGGCCTCGGCGATCTGGCCGCCGTCCTCGGCGATGAACTGCAGGTGGGTCGGGGTGCGACCGGGGCCCGCCTCGGTCAGGCCCGCGCTGTCGACCCCACGGTCGCCGAAGTGCCCCGAGACCCCGGCGATCAGGCGGACGGGGGGCGCGCCCATGCCTTGGGTGAGGCCGAAGCCCGCGCCGAGGCTGATGAGCAGCGGATCGATGGGGCGGCCCCGCAGCGAGACCTGGGCCTCGAGCGGAGTGGCGGCTGCGCCGGCGTCGCTGCCCAAAAAGCGCGCCCCGACCAGCTCTGCCGCGGCGTCGACCGGCCCGATGAACCGCGTCGCGCCGCCGACCCCCCACTGCAGCCGGTTGCCCCACACCGCGTCGTCGGGCAGCTCTTCGACCTTCGAGAACAACAGGCCGAGGTTGGCGCTCAGCAGGCGATCCGCGTTGCCGAAGGTGCCGATGGCGCGGGCACCGCCGGTCCAGCTGGGCTCGCCGACCCAGGCCGCGCCGTCGCCGGTCGGTGCCTGCAGGTGCGCGCCGACCGCGAAGCCAAAGGGGCTCGCCCCGCGCTCGATGAACTCGGCGCGGGCGTCGAGGCGGATGTCACCGAGCACGCCGGGATCGGCCGCGCCTGCGCCGTATCCATCGACCTTCATGTGCAAGGGCAGGTCGAGGCCCAGGCGCACCGGACCCACGGTGCCCCACGCCTGCAGATCCATGGTGGTGACCGACTCGAGGATCGGCTGCTCGGCGCCGTTCGCGAAGCGCCACACCAGCGGATCTTTGGCCCAGTGGGTCCAGAGCGCGGCGCCGATCAGCTCGGGGCCGTTCTGGCTGTCGTCGACGCTGAGGAAGCGATCCTCGCCCAGCGCCGGGCGGAAGGTCTGGCCGTTGAGGTCCTGGGCCTGGGCGGCCCCGCTGAGGCCGAGCGCGGCCGAGGCGCCCACGGCGCGGGCCCGGCGGCGGCGGGCGGCCGCGGCCAAGGCGGCGAGCAGCGCGGGGAGCGCGGCCTGGGCCAGGGGCAGGTGCGAGCAGGCCCCGCCGGTGATCTTGCCATCAGACAGGGCAAA
>JBJONS010000036.1:0-6586 GCA_046051725.1 Pseudomonadota bacterium
CCACCCCTCCGCCGCCGCGGTGCACCGGCGCCGGCCGCCCCCCCAGCGCAGCGAGGGGCCTCGGGCCGCGCTCCGCCGCCCCCTCCTCGAGCAGCAGCAGGCGGGCCCGGGGCAGCCCCGCGGCGGCCGCGTCCCCTCCCTCCACCAGGGGCAGCAGGGCGTCGAGCCCCGCCCCATCCCCGCGGTCGAGGTCCAAGATGATGTCCAGCCCGTCAATCTGGGCGAGCGCGTCGACCAGCTCATCGGTCAAGAAGCGCCCGTCGGTCTGCAGGGCGAGGCGGCCAAAGGGGCGCCGGGCCGGCGAGAGCGCCCCCAGCCAGCGCAGGATCGGCGCGGCCTCGGGGTGCAGCAGGGGCTCGCCGCGCCAGCGCAGGGCGAGGCGGCCAAAGCGCAGGCGCTGATCGACCAGATCCTCGACGACGCTGCGCAGCACGTCAAAGCCGAGAAAGCCGCGGCCGAAGTTGAGGTGGCCGTGGTCGCGCAGCTCGCCCCAGGTCTCGGCCGAGGGCCGGCGGGGCAGCGCTGCGGTCAGCGCGGCCCAGCGCCGCGGCGGGGTCGGGCAGCCCTCGAGATCGCAGGGGCAGACGTCGGTGAGCTCGGCGGTGAGGGTGGCCTCGGGCTCCTCCTCCCACCGGCCGGTCAGGGCCGCGCCGCTGAGCTGCCGCGTGCGGTCGGTGAGCAACTTGAGGCCGTCCACCGCCAGATCGGTCCCCGAGTCTGAGCTGCCCCGCAGGTAGCAGGTCTGCACGCAGGGCGTGGTGCAGGACTTGACCACCTCGCGGCGCGCCGCCAGCTCGGGGCTCTGCCAGAGCTGGCGCAGGGTCTGGCTGCGCACGTCGCCGAAGGCCCCGTTGAGGAAGTCGAGCTTGCCATCGCACATGATGGCCTTGCCGTCGGCGTTGATGTAGAGCTCTTTCCAGCCGGCCCAGCAGGGGGCCTCGAGCGGGCTCAGCGCCTCGAAGGTCGACTTGGGGATGAGGGCGAGCTCATCGGCGGTGTTTTGGATGCGGTAGCCCGCCGCGGGCTGCGCCTCGACCCGGGCGATGAGCCGGTCGATGAGGGCCTCGAGGGCCACCCTGTGGCCGGGGCCGAAGTGCAGGGCCTTGGCCGCCGGCGCCGCGTCGGGCCCGACCCGGAACAGGCTCAGGATCTGCACGCCGTCGAAGCCGAGCGCGGCCTGCTCATCGAGCACCGCCTCGAAGCGGTCGAGGTTGCCGGCGTGCAGCAGGGTGTTCGCCAGCAGCTTGCGGCGGGCGTTGCCGGCCTCGGCGTCGGCCTCGCGCAGGCGCAGGTAGCCGTCGACCGCGCGCCGCCACATGCCGGGGCCGCGGATCAGGTCGTTGCTCTCGGCGTCGCCGTCGAGCGAGATGTTGAAGTGCAGGCGGTCGGCGGGCACCGCGGCCACGCTGCGGGCCCGGCGGGTGGTGATGAGCGTGCCATTCGTGGTGACGCTGACGTAAAAGCCGCGCCGCACAGCATAGGCGAGCAGCTCTTCGATGTCCGCCCGCATAAACGGCTCGCCGCCCAGCGGGTTGAAGACCTTGACCCCCCAGGCCGAGGTCTGGTCGATGATGCCCTTGACCTCGTCGGTGCTCAGCTCGGGGCTGTCGTAGCAGGTCGTGCACATCGTGCAGGACAGGTTGCAGCGCAGCGTGAGGTTCAGGCTGACCCGGTCGGGCGGCGCGAGGCTGCGGTTGAGCCGGCGCGACAGGTGCATGCGCAGGTCAGACCACCACGCGGCGCTGGTCCTGCTCGCCGGCATGCTCCCCCCCTCTGCGCGCACGCGCACCGCCGGGGCTATCCCGGGCGCCGCGCTCCGCACGGGCCGCCGGCCCGCTCCGCCAGGTTAGCCCGCCGCCATGCGCGTCCTCATCGTCCACCACGGCCGCCTCCCCCACGCCGACGCCCCGGTGCGCGGCGGCGCGCTGCGCGCCCGCCAGCACGCCCGGGCGCTGGCGGCGGCCGGCCACGAGGTCCACCTGCTCGCCCGGGCCCAAGACGGGCCCGGCGGCTTCGCCACCGGGGTCGAGCTGCACCTGCGGGCCCGCGGCCTGCGCCCCGACGCCGTGCTCTGCGTGCAGCCCGAAGAGGCCTACGCGCTGGCCGGGCTCGGCTGCCCGGTCATCGTCGACCTCTACGCCCCCCGCCTGCTCGAGGCGCCTTTTGAGGGCAAGCTCGAGGCCGAGCTGCCGGCCCTGCTGCGCGCCTTTGACGTCGGTGACGTCTTCCTCGCCAGCAGCCCCCAAGCGGCCCTGCACTGGACCGGCCCGCTGGCCCTCGCCGGCCTCGACCTGCGCCGCACCCCGCTGCTCGTGGTGCCCATCGCCGCGCCCCAGCCTGGGGATGGCCTGCTCGACGCCGATCTGGTCGATGGCGCGCCCGAGGCCGCCGCCCCGCTGATCGTCGGCGGGGGCGCCGCCTGGCCCTGGCAAGACCCGACGCCCGGCCTCGGCCTCGCGCTCTATGCGCTCGACGCCCACGGCGGGGGCGAGCTGCGCTGGTATGGCGCGCTGCCGCCCCTCCCCGACGAGATCCGCGCGCATCCGCGCTTCGTCGCCGCCGGCTGGCTGCCCTACCCTGCGCTGCTGCGGGCCTGGGCGCCGGCTTGGCTGGCCCTCGATCTCTGGGCGCCCAACCCCGAGCGCGCCCTGGCCAGCGGCTTTCGCCACGCCGATCAGCTCGGGCTCGGCCTGCCCGTCCTGACCGGGGCCGACACCGCGCTCGCCGCCTTGGTCGGCCCGGCCGGCGCGGGCCTGGCCAGCGGCGATCCGGCCGCCGACCTGCGCCGCCTGCTCGAGGATGGCGCGCTGCGGGCCACCCTGCGCGCTGGCGCCCGCGCCCTGGCCCGCGGCCCGCTGCACCCCAGCGCCGCCGCGGCGCCCCTGCTGCGCTGGCTCGAGGCGCCGTCCCGCCACCCCCGCGGGCGATCGGCCCTGCTCGACGCCGCCCGCCTGTCGGCCCGGGCCGCCGAGGCCGAGGCCCGCGCCGAGGCCGCCGCCGGCGCCGCCGCCCGCGCCGAGGCCGACGCGGTCCGCACCCGCGAGCAGCTCGCCCAGGCCCAGGCCCAGGTCCACGAGCTGCTGGGCACCACCGGGCGCATGGCCCGGGCGCTCGACGAGGTGGCCGGGTTCAAGCGCGAGGCGGTGGCCCTGCTCGGCGGCCAGTCCGAGCACGCCCGGCGCGCCGAGCAGGACGCGGTGCGCGAGATCGGCCTGCTGCGCGCCGACATCGAGAAGAAGAACGCCGAGATCGCCGCGCTCGACGAGCTGCGCGGGCGCCTCGAGGCCGACAACCGCGGCTTGCGGGCCGAGATCTTGTCGCTGCGGCAGCGCAAGGGGCTCTTCCTCGGCGGCGCCTGAGCCCGACCGGGCGCGCCGCGGGCCGCGGGGGCCCGGACCGCGAGAGCTCCGCCCCCAGCGCCCACCTCGTCCTGCGCCGCCCGCGAGGGCCCCGCGCGGGTACACTCGGCCGACGCGGGCCCCGGCCCGCCAGACGCCGGGGCGCACCTGGCGGCACACTCGGTCAAAGGGGCGGAACATGGCTGGCAAGAACGATCAAGGCACGGCGGCCGACCCCAGCAAGGCCCGCGCGACGACGCCGGCGAGCCCGGCCCTGGTCGCGGCCGGCCGGGCCTTTCTGGCGCTCGACCCCGAGCCCGAAGACAAAGCGGCGCTCGAGGCGGCGCTGGCCGCCGCCCCCAAAGACGGCGCGGCGCTGGCCGCGGCCTTCGGCGAGCGGCTCAGCTTCGGCACCGCCGGCATCCGCGGCGAGATGGGCTTTGGCACCGCCCGCATGAACCGCGTGATGGTGCGCCAGACCACCGCCGGCCTCGGCCGCCACCTGTTCTTGCGCGCGCCGACCGCGCCGCAGGCCGGGGTGGTCATCGGCTACGACGGCCGGGCGCGCTCGCGGGCCTTCGCGGAAGACACCGCGGCGGTGCTCTGCGCGATGGGCGTGCGCTGCTACCTTTTCGACGAGGTGGTGCCGACGCCGACCCTGGCCTTCGCGGTCACGGCGCTGGGCTGCGCGGCGGGTGTGATGGTCACCGCCAGCCACAACCCGCCCCAAGACAACGGCTACAAGGTCTACAGCGAGACCGGCGGGCAGATCATCCCGCCCCAAGACGCCGAGATCCTCGCCCAGATCGACGCGGTGGTCGCCGACGGCGGCAAGCCGGCCTTGATGCCGCTGGCCGAGGCCAAAGACAAGGGGCTGCTGCTGCCGGTGCCCGCGGCGGTCGGCGCCGCCTACGTCCACGGCGTGCTCGGCCTGCGGGTCCACGGTGACCGCCTGCCTGCGCTCAACGCCGTCTACACCGCCATGCACGGCGTTGGCTACGCGAGCCTGCGCGCCGTGCTCGCCGCCGCGGGCCACGCCCCGGTGGTGCCGGTCGACGCCCAGGTCGAGCCCGACGGCGCCTTCCCGACGGTCAAGTTCCCCAACCCCGAAGAGAAGGGCGCGCTCGATCTGGCCAAGGCCAAGGCCCGCGAGGTCCACGCCGACCTCATCCTCGCGCATGACCCCGACGCCGACCGCCTCGCGGTGGCCATCCCCGACGCGGCGGCCGAGGGCGGCTACCGGCAGCTCAGCGGCAACGAGGTCGGCCTGCTGCTCGCCGAAGACCTGCTCGCCCACGGCCCGCCCGCGCCGGCCCGCCTGGTCGCCTGCAGCGTGGTGAGCAGCCCGCTGCTGCACCGGATCGCCGCCGCCTGGGGCGCCCGCTCGGTCGACACGCTGACCGGCTTCAAGTGGCTGGCCGACGCGGCCCTGCGCTTCACCGCCCGCGCGCCGGGCGGCCGCTTCGTGCTCGGCTTTGAAGAGGCGCTCGGCTACTCGGCCGGCGGCCTCGTGCGCGACAAGGACGGCGTCTCGACCGCGCTGCTGATGCTCGATCTGGCCGCCTGGTGCGCCGCTGGCGGCTGGACGCTGGGCGAGCAGCTCGACGCGCTCTACCGCCGCTATGGCCTCGCGGGAAGCGCGCAGCGCAGCGTGAAGGTCGACGGCGTCGATTTTCTGGCCAAGATGGGCCAGATGATGGCCGCGCTGCGCGGCCGGGGCCCCGCGCCGCTGGGCGGGCGGGCGGTGCTGCGCCTGCGGGATCTGGCGGCGGGCACCGACACCGATCTCTTGACCGGCGCGGTCCGCCCGATCGACCTCCCCCCGAGCGACGTGCTGATCTACGATCTCGACCCGCAGGGCGACGAGCTCAGCCTCCGCCTGATCGTCCGCCCCTCGGGCACCGAGCCCAAGGTCAAGGTCTACGTGGACCGCATCGTCAGCGCCGCCGCAGGGCCGCTCGATCCCCAGCGCGCCGCCGCCGACGGGCTCATGGCCGGGCTCGCCGACCAGGTGGCCGCCGATCTGCGGGCGCTGCTGGCCGCGCCGGCTGCATTGGCCGCGCCGCCTGCACTGGCCGCGCCGGCTGCCCCCGCCGCGCCCGCCGCCCCGGTCCAGGGCTGAGGAGGACAGGATGAGGAGAGGACTGAGCGCCCTGCTGCTGCTGCTCCCCGGCTGTGTGCTGATCTCAGACGAGGAGTACGCTTGGCGGACCGACGCCGAGGGTGAAGCGGACGGGGTCAGCGACGGCGCGGACGGTACGGACAGCACCGACGGCGCCGACGGGGCGGCGGACGGCGCGGGCGACGGCGCCGCCGACGGCGAGGACTGCCCCGACCCCTTCACCTTCTACGCCGACACCGACGGCGACGGCCTCGGCGACCCCCGCGCCCCGGTCGAGGCCTGCGCGGCGCCCGAAGGCACCGTCAACAACAGCGACGACTGCGACGACGCCGACCCCACCGTCGGCGCGCTGCGGGCCTGGTACGCCGACGCCGACGGCGACGGGATCGGCGGCGTGGACGCGTCCACGGCCTGCCGACCGCCCGAGGGCTTCGTCGACGAGAACGGCGACTGCGACGATGGAAACGCCGCGCGCACGCCGGGCGCGGCCGAGGTCTGCGACGGCATCGACAACGACTGCGACGAGCAGGTCGACGATGATGACGACGACCTCGACATCGCCAGCGCCGAGACCTTCTACGCCGACCTCGACGACGACGGGCGCGGCGACGCCGCCGCCCCCGTGCGCGGCTGCGTGGCCCCGGCCGGCGCGGTGGCCAACGATCTCGACTGTGACGACGGCGAGCCGCTGGCCGCCTACGACTTCCCCGAGGTCTGCAACGACGGCGTCGACAACGACTGCGACGGCGGCGCCTCCGACTGCGCCCTGCGCGGCGATCAGGACCTCGTCGACGCGCCGGTGCTGCTGCGCGGCCTCGGCACCACCGACAGCGGCGCGGTGTCGGTCGGCGCCGATCTCAGCGGCGACGGCCTGCCCGACCTCGTGATCACCGCCCCCAACTTCGCCGTGAGCGGCCAGCCGACGGGCCGGGTCGGCGTGATGCGGGGCAGCCCGGCCCTGGGCGGCCTCTACAGCGCCTGGTCGGACGGCGACGCCTACATCAGCGCGCCGGCCGTGCGCGACCGCCTCGGCTGGGCCACCCGCACCAGCGCCGATCTCACCGGCGACGGCCTGCCCGATCTGGTGCTCGGCAGCCTGCTCGACAGCACCGTGGTCAGCGAGGCC
>JBJONS010000037.1:0-10339 GCA_046051725.1 Pseudomonadota bacterium
GCCGAGGCGCGGGTCGCCGGAGGGGGCGCCGCCGGCGCCGGAGGGCGGGCCGCGGCGCGGGGGGCAGCCCCGGCCGGGCGCGCGGCGGCCGCGGCGGGATCGACGGGAAGGACCTGGGCGCCGCACAGGCGCTCCCAGGCGAGGTGGGCCTGCAGGTCGCGCACCAGCTCGGCCAGCGCGCGGCGGTCGTCAGCGGTGGACATCAGCCCTCTCCCGGGGCGGCCCGGCCGTCGGCGCCGAGGCGCCAGCCCCGCGCCCGAAGGCGGCTGATCAGCGAGAACACCGGCAAACCGACCACATTGGACCAGTCACCCTCGACCCCGGCGATGAGCCAGGCGCCGCGCCCCTCGACCATGTACCCGCCGGCGCAGCCAGCAGCCTCGCCGAAGGTGACGTAGGCGAGCAGATCATCGTCCGAGAGGTCGTCGCGGAACCGCACCCGGCTGTGCTCTTCGAAGGCCTCGACCCCGCCGTCCGGGTCGACCAGCGCGACCGCCGTCGTCAGCGCGTGGGGGCGCCCGCGCAGCGCGCGCAGGCGACCGAGCCAGTCGATGGGGTCGCGCGGCTTGCCGATCGAGGCGCCGTCGAGGTGCACCACCTGGTCGGCGCCGACCACCCAGGCCCCGGGGCAGAGCGCCGCCACAGCGCGGGCCTTGGCGAGGGCGCGGGCCTGGGCCAGCTCGACCGGATCGGCGCGCTGGATGGCGTGCTCGTCGATCGGCGCGGGGACGGCGCGGGCGTCGATGCCCGCGGCCGAGAGCAGCCCGAGGCGCCAGGCGCTGGCAGAGGCGAGCACGAGCGGCGGGGGCGCAGCGGCAGCGGGCACGGGGCCTCCTTGCCCGACCGGCCTACCACGCGCGCCCGCCGTTCGACCCCTGAACACAGACCGCAGCGGCCGGATGCGCCGAACCGCCCGCGCCGTGGCCACTCCCCGCGTTACGCACCCCTCGCAGCGTCAAGAGCGCGCGGCAGGCCCGCCCACAGGGGTGCGGCGCGCGCCCCGCGCCAAGCCCCCATCCCCTCGGCGGCCCCGCCTCCGCGCAGACTGACGTCCATCACGTCAATCTCCCCGGGGCCGGGCGTGCTCCGCCCTGGCGGTGTAGCCTCTCCCGATCTTCTCCTGCCCCGCCCGCTCGGCGCCGCGGCCCCCTCCGCGGCCCCCTCCGCGCCCGCCCCGTCCGCTCCTCCTCCCGGGAACACAGCATGAGCACCCGCGCGGTCGGAATCGACCTCGGCACGACCTTCTCCGCCATCGCCTTCGTGAACAAGCACGGGGTCCCCGAGATCCTGCACAACGCGGAGGGCGACCGCATCACCCCCTCGGTCGTGCTGTTCGAGGGCGACGAGATCATCGTCGGCAACTACGCGAAGCAGGCGGCCGCGGCCTACCCCGAGCAGGTCGTCGAGTTCGTCAAGCGCCACATGGCCGACGACCAGTTCCTGTTCGAGTACGAGGGCAAACAGCACACCGCCGAGCGAATCTCGAGCTACATCCTCGCGAAGCTCAAGCACGACGCCGAGCAGCGCCTCGGCCACAAGGTCGACGAGGCGGTCATCACCGTCCCCGCCTACTTCCGCGACAAGCAGCGCAAGGCGACCATCCGGGCCGGCGAGCTGGCCGGCTTCCGGGTGCTGAAGATCCTCAATGAGCCGACCGCGGCGGCCTTCGCGTATGGCTTGGCCAACGCCGGCCGCAACATGCGCTGCCTCGTCTTTGACCTCGGCGGCGGCACCTTCGACGTCACCGTCGTCGACATCGCCAACAACGAGATCAACGTGGTCGCCACCGCCGGCGACGATGAGCTCGGCGGCAAAGACTTCGACGACGCGCTCATCCGCTACGCGGCGCTTGAGTTCAAAAAGAAGCACGGCGTCGACCCCACCGAAGACCTGGTCGGCCTGCACTACCTGCGCCAGAAGTGCCTCTCGGCCAAGCTCTCGCTCAGCCGCCGCCCCAAGGTCCAGCTCATCTACGACTTCCAGGGCAAGATCCTCCGCTTGGAGATCACCCGCGAGCTCTTCGAAGACCTGTGCCAGGGGCTGATGGCCCGCTGCCGGCGGCTCACCGAAGAGGTGCTGCTCGAGGCCCGCATCAACCCCGACGCCATCGACACGGTGCTGCTGGCCGGCGGCTCGACCCGCATGCCGATGGTGCGCGAGCTCATCCGCGAGCTGTTCAACCGCGAGCCGGCCACCGACATCAACCCCGACGAGTGCGTGGCGCTGGGCGCCGCGTTGACCGCCGCGCTCGAGTCTGCCTCGCTGGCCGGCGAGGCCCCGCCGATCGACATCCGCACCCACGACGTGACCAGCCACAGCCTCGGCATGGTGGTGTTCCGCGAGGGGCAGCTGTTCAACAGCACCATCATCCGCCGCAACAGCCGCATCCCCTGCGAGCGCAGCCGCGACGACTATGTGACCACCCACGACGGCCAGACGATCATGGATCTCTGGCTGCTGCAGGGCGACGAGCCCGACCCGCTCTCGTGCAACGTGCTCGGCCACTTCGAGTTCTGGGGCATCCCGGCCCGCGCGGCGGGCGAGGCCCGCCTGAGCGTGACCTACCGCTACAACGCCAACGGCATCGTCGAGGTCGAGGCGATGGATCTCGGCAGCGGCCAGACCCTCGCCCACCGGGTCGCGGCCAGCAACCTCACGCTCGAAGACATCGCCCGCAACCGCATCCCCATGCAGCTCGCCCTGGTGATGGACTGCTCGGGCTCGATGTACGGCACGAACATCACCGAGGCCCGCAAGGCGGCCCGGGCCTTCATTGAGCGCACGCTGAAGCCCAACCGGCAGGCGGCCGTGGTCGCCTTCCCCGGCGGGGTCCGGACCGCGCTGACCGGCCAGAAAGACCGCGTCTTCCAGGCCATTGACCAGCTCACCCCGATCGGCGGCACCCCCATGCACCTCGGCCTCGCCCAGGCGCGCGAGGCGCTCAAGGGCAAGGCCGGGATCCAGCGGGTCTACGTCATCCTCACCGACGGGCACCCCGATGACCCGACGGCCACCTCAGCCGAAGCGCACCGGATCAAGCGCATGGGCGGGCGGATCATCACCATCGGCGTCGGTCGCCAGGTCAAGCAGGACTTCCTCCAAGCCCTGTGCGGCAACCCGAGCGACTACCACCACTGCGACGAGAGCGTCGAGCTGGAGGGCACCTTCATCAACCTCGCCACCCAGCTCGGCGGCTGAGAGGGCTGCCCCATGTCCAACGCCCCCCAAGCGCCCACCGCCGGAGCGACCAGCGCGGACGGCCGCCTCGACGCCCTCCTCGCCGCCATCCACGAGCTGCGCACCGATCTCGACGGCCAGGGCCGGCGAGAAGAGGTGCAGGCCAAGGCCTTCGAGCAGCTCTACCAAGAGCTGCGGCAGTACAAAGACGACTTCATCTACCAGTCCGAGAAGCCTCTCCTGCTCGACCTGCTGCTGTTCTACGACAGCCTGACCTGGTTCCAGAGCGCGCTCATCCGCAAAGAGATGAGCCCCGAGGTGGTCGCCGACAGCTTCCAGTACCTGATCGACGAGCTGCTCGAGGTCCTCTACCGCCGCGACGTCGTGATGACCGAGAGCCGCGAGGTCTTCGACCGCGAGACCCAGAAGGCGATCAAGCTCGTGCACACCGCCGACCCGAAGGCCGACTACCGCGTGCAGCAGGTCCTCAAGCGCGGTTTTGTGCGCGGCGGCCGCAGCCTGCGCCCTGAAGAGGTCGTGCTGGCCCGCTTCCGCGGCGAGGTCACCGAGCCGACCACCGGGTCCGGAGGCGGCGATGAGTAGCGCGCCGAACGCCAGCGTGGTCCTGGGCATTGACCTGGGCACCACCTTCTCGGCGATGGCCGTGGTTGACCGCTATGGCCGGCCGATCATGGTGATGAACAGCGAAGGGCAGCCCACGACCCCCTCGGTCATCCACTTCTACGACCGCGACGCCTGCGTGGTGGGCGACGAGGCCACCAAGATGGTGGTGGTCGACCCGACCAACGTGGTGCGCTTCATCAAGCGCAACATGGGCGAGCCCGACTTCACCCTCGAGTTTTTCGGGCGCAGCTACACGCCCCAAGAGCTCTCGGCGATCATCCTCAAGAAGCTCAAAGAGGACGCGGAAGAGGCCCTGGGCCACCCGGTGACCGACGCGGTCATCACCGTGCCGGCCTACTTCAACTCGGCGCGCCGGGCGGCGACCGCCGAGGCGGGGGCCATCGCCGGGCTCAACGTGCTGAGCATCATCAACGAGCCGACCGCGGCGGCGATCGCATACGGCCTTGACCGCATCGGCGGCACCCGGCGCATCCTCGTCTTTGACCTCGGCGGCGGCACCTTCGACGTCACCTTGATGGAGATGCGGGGCGTGAGCTTCCGCACGCTGGCGTCCGACGGCAACGCCGAGCTGGGCGGCAAAGACTGGGACGACCGGCTGCTGAACTTCGTGGCCGAGCAGTTTGTCGAGCGTTTTGGCCTCGACCCCCGCGACGACCCCCAGCCCTTCCAAGAGCTCTACGAGCGCTGCCTGCACGCCAAGATCTCGCTGAGCACCAAGCCCAAGGCGGTGATCCCGGTCAACTACAAGGGCCACCGCATGGTCGCCAACGTCAGCCGGGAAGAGTTCGAGGGCCTGACCGCCGACCTGGTCGAGCAGTGCGCGGTGACCAGCCAGCTCGTGCTCGAGAAGGCCGGCATGACCTGGACCGACGTCGACGAGGTGCTGCTGGTCGGCGGCTCGACGCGCATGCCGATGATCCGCACCATGCTCGACGGCCTCGCCGGCCGCCGGGTGCAGTCGGCCAACATCAACCCCGACGAGTGCGTGGCCCTGGGCGCCGCCCTCGCCGGCGTGCTGCGCCACCGCCCCGACCACCCGGCGATGGCCAACCAGCGCCAGGCCCTCGCCCGCCGCGCCCGCGACGGCGGACGCGAGCCGTCCCCGACCGGCCCCGGCGCCGCGCCGGCCGAGGCGCCTCCGGCCGAGCCGGCCGGCTTCATCGGCCTGCCGCCGGTCAAGGTGACCGATGTCACCAGCCACCCGCTCGGGATGATCGTGCTGGACCGCAACATGAACGAGCGCATCTACCCGCTCATCCCCGAGGCGACCCCGGTGCCCTGCGAGAAGGCCGGGCGCTTCGCCTACGCCTACGACGGGATGACCGCGGTCCGGGTCGAGGTCACCGAGGGCCACGGCCAGACCCGTGACGAGGTCAAGGTCATCGGCGACGTTGTTTTGGAAGACATGCCGCCCCGCCCGCGGGGCACGCCCATCGAGGTCATCTACCGCTACGGCCTCAACCAGATCCTCGAGATCGACATCCTCGATCCGGACCGCAAAGACCACGTGCGCCGCGCGCGCATCGACCTGCGGGGTGGGATGTCGCAGCCCCACCTCGACGCCGCCCGCAAGCGCATGGCCGCCTTCCAGGTGAGCTGAGCCCCGCGCCCCGTTGCCCCGCCCGGGGCCCGGGGGTAGCCCGCGGGTCCGCGCCCGGCCGCGGACCCCATCCCCTCCACCCTGAGGAGCCGAGTGGACTCGAGGGACTTCGACGAGATCGAGCGCTTCCTCACGACCGTGGGGAAAGCCACGCTTTTTGAGTACCTCGGCCTCGGTGAGGACGCGGCGGATGAGGCCGTGGACGCCGCGCTGCAGAAGCGCCGGTCCTGGGCCCAGGGCCAGCAGAGCAACCCCAAGTACCGCACCGAGGCGATCTGGCTCATCAAGAACATGGGCTTGATCAAGAGGGTCTTGGTCAGCGAGCGCGGCGGCTACCTCGGCGAGCTGCAGCAGCGCGAGCAGGGCCGCAAGCTGCAGATCCTCAAGCAGTACATCCTCGGCACGCTGGCCGAGGGCCGGCTGAGCCGCCGCGACAAGGCCGGGGTCATGCAGCAGGCCCGGGCGCTCGGCTTGGCCGAGCCGCTGGCCCAGCACGCCCTCGACGAGCTGCTGGCCCAGACCGGCACCCAGGCCGAGGGTGAGCCCACCGACGTCTTTGTCGACCACTACCTGACGCTCGGGCTGCGGCCCGACGCCGACTACAACACGCTGTACAGCTCGTACCGGCAGCGCCTCGAGCAGCTGCGCCACACGCTCGACCGCCAGCTCGCCGAAGAGCAGCGCGACGCGCTCGAGCTCGCTTGGCGCGTGCTCTCTGATCCGGCGGCCCGCGAGGTCTTTGACCAGCAGCGCCGCCTCGTGGTGGGTGACCCCGCGCCCCGCCGCCCCGCCGGCCTGCCCGAGCCCGCCGCGGCCGGCCCGATCGCCCGCGCGCCCGAGCCGGCGCCGGTCCCCGAGGCCCCGAGCGCCCCGGTCGAGCTGCGCCCCAAGCTGGCCCTGGTCGAGCGCCCCGCCGAGCCCGAGGTCCGCCCGCCGCTGCCGGCGCCGCAGCCGGCCGCCGCGGACCGTGAGGCCCTGCGCCCCAACCCCTCGCTCGGCCGCTTCTCGATCGAGCCGGCGGGCACGCTCGCGCTGCAGCTCGGAAAGAAGCCCCAGGTCGTCGAGCTCAAGGTGCGCCGCACCGGCACCGAGGCCGCGCCCTGCAAGCTCTTCGTCGAGCGGGCGTGGGTCTCGGTCGAGCCCCGCACGCTCACCGGCCCGCCCGGCGAGCACACGGTCCAGATCACGGTCGACCCCTCGAAAATGGAGCGCGACAGCGCGGTGGCCATCATCACCGTGCTCAGCGAGCTGACCGGCCAGCGCGCCACGCTGACGCTCGACGTCAAGCGGCCGGCCAAGGCCCCGGTCGCGGCCATCCTGATGGTGGCGATGGCCCTGCTGGCGGTCGTCGGCGGCGCGGCCTGGTGGCTCAGCCGCCCGCCGCCGCCGGCTGGCCCCCAGAGCGGCGTGCTCATCGTCGAGGTCGACCCGGCCGCGGGCGAGATCAGCGTCAACGGCGAGATCTTGAGCACCAACGGCCGCCTGCGCCTCGACCAAGACCTGCGCGGCCAGGCCCTCAAGGTCGGGGTGCAGCTCGACGGCTTCGCGCCGGTCCAAGAGGCGGTCCAGGTGCAGGCCGGCGAGACCGTCACGCTGCGGCCGGCGCTGGAGCTGACCGACAAGATGGACTTCATCCCGCCCCGCGAAGAGGCCCCGGCCCCGATCGACGAGGCCAAGGCCCGCGCGGCGCTCGACGCCACCGCCCCCGCCGCGGCCGCCTGCCTCGCCCAGCACGGCCCCGGAGAGCCTGGGTCGACGATCACAGCGACCGCCACGCTGCTCTCGACGCACGATGGCTGGATTCGCAGCATGAAGCTGCGCGAGCCGGGCCTCGGCCGGGCGCCGCTGCAGACCTGCCTGCGCCGGGTCGTGCGCGCCACCCGCCTGCCCTTCGTCAACGGCTACGCCTCGACCACCTACACCTGGACCGCGCAGAAGGCGCCGGGCCGCTGAGAGCACCGGGATCGCATGAGCACCCCCATCGCCTCCCGTGGCATGCGGCTCCGCGCCGCCCGCCCGCGCCCCAAGACCGCGCCCGACGCGCTGCTCCTCGACGCGCTGCCCGAGCTCGCGCCGGACGACCCGCTGCGCGCCGCCCGGGCGGCCCTCGACGCCGAGGACGAGGGTGAGGAGGGTGAGGACCTGCCCGCCGAGGCCGAGGAGACCGAAGCCGAGGCCTGGGTCGAGGAGCTGCTCGACGAGGCCGAGGACGCGCTCGATCGCGAAGAGCCGCTGGCCGCCATCCGCGCCTGCGACCACGCCGAGGCCCTCTTCGGCCCCCACGCCGGCGCCCGCTTCGTGCGCGCCGAGGCCCGTCGGGCCCTCGGCGAGCTGCGCGGGGCCGCCCAGGGCTACCGCGCGGCGGCGCTGCTGCGGCCCGAGCACGCCCTGAGCTGGGCCTCTCTCGCCGTCGCCAGCTTCGAGCTGCTCGACCTGCCCGAGGCCGAGCGCGCGGTCGAGCGCGCCCTGCGCGAGGACCCCCGCGAGCCGCTGGCCTGGTGGGCGCTCGGCGTGCTGCGCCAGTGGGAGGGCGACGAGGATGGCGCGCGCCGGGCCTTTTTGCACGCGGCCTACCTCGACCCCGAGTCCTGCCCCCTGCCGCCCAAGCTCGAAGAAGACGCACTGGACGAGATCATCGACGAGGTGCTCGCGACGCTGCCCGAGGGGGTGCGCGCCTACATGGACAACGTCGCGATCATCGTCGAGGACATGCCGGCCGAAGAGGCGCTCGAAGTCGAGGGCGGCCGCGCCTCTCCGCTCGAGATGCTCGGCCTCTTCTCGGGCCACTCGCTGCTCGAGCGCGCGCACGACGAGCCCTGGAGCCGCCTGCCGCCGACCATCACGCTCTACCGCAAGAACCTCGAGCGCAGCGCGGCCGACGCCGAGGAGCTGCGCCACCAGGTGCGGGTGACCCTGCTCCACGAGATCGGCCACTTCCTGGGCCTTGACGAGGATGGCGTCGCCGAGCGCGGCCTCGAGTAGCGGCGGCGCCCGGCCAGGGGCTCAGGGCGAGGGTGCGGCGGAGGGCACGGCGGACCGACCGGAGCCCTCCGCGGCGCGGGCAAGCCCCCGCGCAGCTTCGCGCCGGGCCAGCCCGCGCAGGCGGGGGCCCAGCGCCTCGACGACGGCGCCGACCTCTGCTGGGCGCTTGCGGGCGCAGTCGCGCAGCACCCAGCCGATCGCCTTCTGGATCCAGAAGCTGGGGTCGGCGATGAGGCGGTCGGCCAGCCCGGCGAAGAGGCCCAGCTCGCCCTGGCCTGCCCGCAGGCGGTCGAGCGGCGCGAGCAGGGCCGCACGGCGCACCCAGACGCTGGGATCGACGACCAGCGGCTCCAAGGCAGCGGCGGGGTCGGCGGCCTTCCAGAGCGCGGGGCCGATGACCTTGACGGCGAGCAGGTCGACCAAGGCCCAGGTCTCGGCCCGGGCGCAGAGCCCGGCGAGGGCGGGCAGCGCGGCGGGCGTGAAGGCCTTGCGGCGGCGCTCGAGCGCGAGGCAGGCGAGCAGGCGGTCCTCCCACAGGCCGGTGTCGAAGGCCTGGTCGGCCATCGAGAGCAGCGCCTCCTCGGTCAGGGCCGGGCACTGCCGGTCCCACTGGGCGGCCGCCGCCCGCAGGGCCGGCGCGGTCGCGCCGAGGTGGCGCAGGGGCGACTTGAGGTAGGCCTTGGCCCCCGCCGCCCGGGCCGGATCACCGAGCGGCGCGAGCAGGGGTGCGAAGCGGGCGAGGGCGGCCGCGCCGGACAGCGCGGGGGCCCACGCCTCGATCGGCGGGGTCGGCGCGCCGGGCACCTTGGCGGCCTCGTCCCAGCGGCGCAGAGCGAGGGCGTCTTGGGCGTGCGGATCTGCGAGGAAGGCCTGCAGCGCGTCATCGTCGAAGGGGCCGCCCTGCAGAGCCAAGCTGCGCACCGAGGCCGGCGACAGCGCCGCGGCGTAGGCCGGGTCGCGGGCCAGCGCCCGCTTGGCCGCGACGTGCAGCCGCACGGGCTCGGTGATCTCGGGCCGCAGCCACGTGGCGAGCCAGGCCGCGCCGGCGCGCTCGTGGGCCCGGTCGACCGCGGCCTCGCCTTCGGGCAGCAGCAGGTGGCCGAGGTCGTGCAGCAAAGCGGCGAGCTGGAGGGCGACCGGGGCCCCCGCCTCGGCCGCCCGCGCCGCCGCCTGCAGCGCGTGCTCGCGCTGGCTCACGTCCTCGCCGTCGTAGCGGCGCTGGCCGGCGTCCGCGAGCAGGGCCAGCGCCCCCTCCACCCCTGGGCTCACCCGCGCGGTCATCGGCCCTCCACGCGGACGGCGTGGGGCCGCCCGCGGCCGCCTGTAGCGAGGGGCCGCCGCCGGCGCCGGCCGGGGCCCGCGCCGCACGCCCAACTAGCCCAGGCCGATCTCTTTGAGCCGCTGGAGCAGGAAGGCCTCGCCGGTGATGTCCTCGGGGGGCGTCGGCAGGCCCGGGCCGGTGCAGCTGGGGATGACCCGCAGCACCGCGTCGGGGCGCGGGTGCACGAAGAAGGGCATCGAGAAGCGCGCGCTGGCGTCATCGTCGGGGTTCACGACCCGGTGGGTGGTCGAGGGCAGCAGACCGTTGGTCACGCGGCTGAGCATGTCGCCCACATCGGCCACGATCTCGCCGGGCTCGGCGTTCACGGCCATCCACTGCCCGTCGCGGCGCAAGAGCTCGAGGCCGGCCGCGGTCGAGGTCACCAGCAGGGTGATGAAGTTGATGTCCTCGTGGGCGCCGGCGCGGACCGCGCCGGGCTGGGCGTCGATCTGGTTGAGCGGCGGGTAGTGCAGCACGCGCAGGATGGTGTTGCCGTAGTCGGTCATCTCGCGCAGGTGGTAGGGCGAGAGGCCCAGGTACTCGGCGATGCACTCGAGCAGCAGCTTGCTCACCGCCTCGAGGCCGCCGTAGAGCTGCAGCATCGCGGCCCGAAA
>JBJONS010000038.1:0-5187 GCA_046051725.1 Pseudomonadota bacterium
CGCGCGGGGCGCCGCGGGCCCGCGCCTGTGGCATGGTCGCGCGCGGAGGTCCCCGATGCCCGCGCGCCCGACCCGCCGCCTCAGCCCCGCCCTTCTCCTCGCGCTGATCAGCGCGCTGCTGGTCGCTCTCGGGGCGTGGGTCGGCCTGCGCCCCGCGCCTGCGGCGGCCGAACCCGGCCCGGCGGCCTGCCCGAGCGGCGGCTTCGCCCCCGGCTGGACCAAGGGCTGGACCGTGGCCGGACAGCGGCGGGCGGTCTACGCCCTGCACCCGCCGGGCGGTGCCGCCGGCGCGCCGCTTTTCGTCGCCTTCAACGGCACGGGCGAAGACGGGGCGCGCTTCGCCAGCCGGGCCCGCCTCGACGACTTCGCCGCCCGCGGCTTCCTCGTGCTCGCGCCGAGCAGCAACGGCAACGGCAGCCTCTGGCCGGTGTGGGACGGCCTGCGCGCGCCCGGCCAAGAGGGCGCGCCCAACGCAGATCTCGCGCTGTTTGACGCGCTGGTGGCCTGCGCCGTGTCTGCGCACGGCGTCGACCCGGCGCGCGTCTACGCCGGCGGCCACAGCGCGGGCGGCATCTTCACCAACCACCTCGCCCAGCGCCGCAGCGACGTGCTGGCGGGCGTCATCGTCGCCAGCGGCATCCACAGCCAGACCAGCCCGGCGCCGCGGCCGGCGCTGTCCCCGATGACCGTGCTCGTGACCTGGGGCGGCGACAACGACCGCTGGAGCGGCCGGGCCGGCGCCGCGGCGGTCAGCGACATGCGTTTTGCCGACGAGGCGGCGGTGGCTGGGCGCGCCTACGCCGCCGACGGGGGGCACACGCTGTGGTCGTGCGGCGGCGAAGCGCTCGGCCACGCCTGGCTGCACGCCCTCAACGGCTGGATGATCGACGCCCTGCTCGCTCGCCCCAAGGGCGCGCCGGCGGTCGTTTTGCCCCCTCCGCCGGCGGGGCTGCGGGCCCGCTGCGCCGCGGGCCCGGTCGCCGCCGCGCCCCCGGTGGGCCTGCGCTGCGGCCCGAGCCCGGTGGCCGGCTGCACCGAGGCCTGCCAGCAGATCGCCGACGGGGCGCTGAGCAACCGCACGGTGGGGCCGGTGCTGCGGCGCGAGCTGCGGGCGCTCGGCCTCGCGCCCGATGACTGCGGCGGCTGCCTCGAGGCCTGCGGGCGCCTGGGCGCCGGCCCCGAGGCCCAGGCCGCGCTCTCCTGCCTCGCCGCCCAGCCCAAGGTCGACCCCGCGGTGCCCGGGATCGCTGGCGCAGAGCCGCTGATCGCGGCGATCAACACCTGCTGCGCGGGCGCGGCGGATCCGTGGTGTGGGGCGGTCTGCGGAGAGCTGCGCGGGAACTTGGCCGCCCGGGGCTACTTCTCGGGCTGCGCGGGGCGCTGAGCGTGGGACCTCAGCCCCGCGCCGTCGCGTCCCGCCGCCACATGGCGGGGTCCAGCCAGGCTGGGTCGAAGGTCAACAGGTGGATCAAGAGCATGCCCAGGCTCAGCTCGGCGAATTGGATCGTGGCCACGATGCCCAAGTGCAGCCCGACCACCCCGGCCCAGGCCACCGCCCGCCCGCGCCGCCAGAGGGCCAGCGGCGCGTAGAGGGTCTCGAGGGCCAAGGTGCTCCAGGCCAGCGCCTGCATCAGCGCGGGGGACTGCAGCAGCAGGGGCACCCAGGGCGCGGGGCGCGCCAGGGGCCCGTCGAGGATCAGCGCCAGCGCGTCGCCGGCGACCCAGGTCGGGCTGGCCAGCTTGGTGATCCCCGACCAGGAGTAGGCCACCGCGGTCACCGCCCAGGCCACCCCCCACAGATCCCGCGGCACCGCCCCGCCCACCGCGGGCACCGCCCGCCCGGCGCGCTGCGCCCACCACCGGTCGACCGAGCCCGGCCCGAATGAAGGGAAGAAGGCCGCCATCGACAGCATCAAGAAGCCATTGAACGGCATCGAGGGGTTGAGGGTGAACACGTTGCGCTGCCAGAGCAGCGCCCACCCGACCCAGAGCAGGCCCGCGGCGAGCCGGGGCCAGAAGCCCACGGCCACGCAGAGCGAGAGGGCCATCATGCTGACCAGCAGAACCTCAGGACCATATCCGGCGGACCAGGAGAACCACCAGATCGGCAAGGTCTCGGAGAGCGGGCTCAGCGAGACGTCGCCCAGCGCGCCCTCTGCGCCGTAGAGCGCCTGGGCCCAGGGCAAGAGGCGCCCGAGCTGGACGAAGAAGAACAGCCCGAAGACCACCCGGAAGAGCGGCGCGTGGTGCGCGGTCAGCCACAGCCTCAAGGCCTCGCGCATGCGACCTCCACATCGGCCACGGCGGGCCCTTGGCCCCGCGGGGTGGTGTGCACGGTGGCCTGCGCCACGCCGTCGGCGCGGTCCAAGACCTGCGCCAGCGCGCCACCTTCGCACAGGCCGTGACCGAGCACGCCGTGGAGGGTCTCGGGCGCGAGCAGCGGCGAGAAGGCCAGCATCGCCCCATAGACGTTGCGCGCCATGTAGGGGCCGGGCAGGCGGCTGTAGCGCGCCGCGTCGAGCGGGAGGCCCGAGACGCGCTGCCCATCGGTGTAGACGACGTCGAGGGTGTAAGAGAAGCCGAAGGGCTCGTGGTCCCCGACCTTGGTGAAGACCTTGGGCCGCGGCGAGGCCAGCGTCAGCGCGGCCGCCCCGCCGAGCGCCTTGCCCGCGGCGGGGTGGGCGAGGGCCAGCACGTCCCCGGCGATGTGGGCGGTGCCGAGCACAAACAGCAGGCCGAGGCCCCCGCGGCGCAGGCGCGCGCGGCCATCGGGCGGGGGCGAGTTGTCGTGCACGTCGCGCAGCAGCAGCATCGGCCCGAAGGCCAGCTCTTTGTCGCGGTCAAAGCCGCAGGGCTGCGCCTGGTCGTCGGGGTTGCGGAAGGTGCCGAAGAGCAGGTCCCAGATCGGCAGGTCGCCGTAATTGTAGCGGTGCGCGCCGGCGGCGTGGTGGACCCGGTGCATCTCGGGGCGCTGGATGAGGTAGCCGAGCCACCGCGGGGTGCGGATGTTGATGTGGTAGAAGAACTCGGCGAGGGCCGAGAACAGCGTGTTGAAGGCCGCGGCCTCGAAGCTCAGCCCCAGCACGGTGTAGATGATGAGCGAGGTCAAGATGCCGTTGGCGGCGAGCTCGAGGGGGTGCTTGTAGAACGAGGTGATGACCTCGAGGCGCGACGGCGAGTGGTGCACCTGGTGCAGGCCCCGCCACAGCCAGTCGACCTCGTGCCGCGCCCGGTGCCACCAGTAGTAGACGAAGGTCGAGAGCAGGTAGCCGACCAGCCCGCCCTGCCACGCCGGAATGGTGTCGCCGAGGGCCAACAGCGAGCTGGCTTGCAGCACCTTGTCCCAGGTCCAGCCGGCGACGAAGACCATGCCGAGCTGGCAGCCGTTGAGCAGCAGCGCGCGGCCCCACCAGCCCTCGACCGCGGGCAGCGGCCGCGCCGGGCGCAGGCGCTCCCAGGCCATCATCGCCAAGCCGACCCCGAGGATGGTGCACAAGATCAGGTTCGAGGTGTCCATGCGGCTCCTTTCGGGGGCGACTAACCGCCGCCGGCCGCGTGGTGGCGCGGTTGTGCGGAAGGATGGGCCCGGGCATTGGCTCCTCGGCCGGTGGGCGGGGCCAGACGGCGGGCCCGGACTGTGCTAGGGTCGCCGGTCCGGCGGCGGACGGGGAGGGGGCGTGGGGCGGTACAACACGAAGACCCCCGCCCGTGTCCAGGTGCTCCTCGCGCGCGACGCGCCCCACGCCGTCGTGCTGCGCCGCGGCCCCTCCCACGTGGTCTGCTCGCTCGGCTGGGATCGGCGCGACGACAGCTTTACCTTGGGTCAGTGGTACCACGGGCGCATCTACTTCGAGAAGTGCGACATCGCGCCCGACGGCGTGCATTGGATCTATTTTGCGCTGAACGGAAAACGACACGAGCCCACGCTGGGCGCCTACACGGTCCTGGCCCGGGCGCCCTACCTCAAGGCGCTCGGCCTGTGGCCGGTGGGCAGCACCTGGGGCGGCGGCGGGCTGTTCAGCGAAGACGGCGACTACTGGCCGTTTCACGACGCGCCGCTCATCGCCCCGCCCGAGGCGCCCCGCCTGTCGAGCGACTTCCTCGACCGCCGGGACTGGCCGCGGGGCACGCACCAGCACGCCCGCCTGGTGCGGGATGGCTGGGTCTTGGTCCACAAGGCGGCCCGCGAAGATGACCCCTACGTCGATGTCTTCGAGCGGCCGATCCCGGCGGGCTGGGTCCTCGTCCGCGCCTGCCACCTGCGGCATGAGGCCTTCACGCTGCGGCACGGTCCCTCGGGGCGCGTCCTCGCGCTGCCCGACTGGGAGTGGGCCGAGCGCGACGGCGAGCGCCTCGTCTGGTCGGCGGCGGGCTGCCTGTGGGCCGCCGACATCGACGCCACGGGCCTCGTGAGGCCGAGGGTGCTGCAGGACTTCAACGCGATGGTCGCCCACCGCACCCGCGCGCCATACTGAGGGGCGCGCCCGGTCGCCCGGTCTACCGGTGGGCTGGCGCGGGTCTGGGAGCGGCCCGCGCGCCAAGACCCGGCCACGGCGGGCTACTTTGGCCCCATGCGGAGCATCCCCCCGCGATGGAGGCCTCGTGGATCCCCTCAGCAGCTCACCCCTTGTCCTGATCGGCGCGCTGGCGGTTGTTGTGGGGGGCCTCGCCGTGCTGGGCGCCCTGGTCGCCGCGCTCATCGTGCTCAGCGCGCGGCGCCTCGACCTCGAGCTGCGCGACCGCCGCGGCCGCCCGGTGGCCGGCGCGCAGGTCTTCGCGGTGCGCAAGCGGGGCCAGATCGGCGACCCGCTGATCCTGCAGCCGCCGGGCACGCCGGTGCCCCGGGCGGCCCTGCGCGCCCTGCTGGGCCCCCCGCTCGGCGAGACCGACGCCGAGGGGCGGATCCTCTACGGCAAGCTGCTACGGCGGGCCTTCCTGCTGGTGGTCAGCCTGCCCAACGAGACCGCAGCCCTGCTGCCGCCCGAGAACCTCGCGCGCAGCGCCCTGACCCGGGCCCGCTTCGACGCAGACGGCGCCCTGCAGGTCGTGGACGGGGCCTGAGCTGAACGGGGATCGCGGGCGGCGGACCGAACGCGCCAGGCCGACCGGAGGGGGGCCCGCGCCCGCCGCGGGCCCGCCGCGCAGCGGCCAAGGCGCGCAGCGCCGCGCCCGGAGGGGGGGCGACGG
>JBJONS010000039.1:0-3255 GCA_046051725.1 Pseudomonadota bacterium
ACAGCTTGGCGCTCGTTCCTCGGACGCTGCCCGACCTTGGGTCAGCAGCTCCAGCATCGGTCGGCCTTGGGCAGCGGCCGGCCCGCCTGACCGCTACGGGTTGACCTAGAGGCCGAGGGCCGTCAGCAGGCTGCTCACCGAGCCGTCGAGGTGCGCGTTCACCACCCCGGCGATCCACACATGTTCGTCCATGCCGTTCGGTCGCAGGCTCGCGAGGCGCAGCTTGAGCTTCGCCCGCATGTACTTCTTTCCGTGCACCGCCTGGCGCCACTGCTCTGTGCCGTCGAGCTGCAGCACCTGCTGCAAGCGCGCCGCCCAGCGCCGGACCAGCTCGTCGACCGGGCCCTGCTGGGCCGCGCCGAGGCGGGCGGTGAGGCCAGCGTGCAGCGCCGCGTCGCTGCTGAGGTCAAGGTCACCGGGCATGGCGAAGCTCTGCCGCGCGACCAAAGCGCTCAGCTCGTCTTGCCACCGCTGCCAAACCCAGCCAAAGGTGCCTGCGCGCACCCAGGCGTCGCGGTCATGCTCCTGCCACCCGATGTGCGCGAGCTGCTCCATCGTGGACCCGCCGAAGTGCCCCTGAGAGGCCAGCATGACCACGAGGTTCTCGATGCACCAGCCGTCCGTCACGAACAGGCGGCCATGCGCCGCTTGGCGCTGCGCGACCTCGGCGTCGGTCCAGACGTCCCGGTCCACGTAGCAACGAGCTTGCGCGAAGGGGCCGGGTGATCCGTCCTCGTCGACCGCGGCGGTCCAGCTCAGGGCCCGCTTCCTGCCCTCGGCTGCGACGACGCCGTGGCTCACCGCCCACGTCGGTCGTCGCAGGTCGAACAAGGCCTCAAAGAAGCGCTTGTCGTCCTCCCCTTCGACCACAAGCACCTGCTTGCCCGCGGTCGCTTGCAGGGCGTGGCCGAGCCGGCCGCTGGGCGCTTGCGCTGGCATCAGCCCCGCCCCTTGAGCTCGACCAGGGCGCCCGCGCCGCGGAAGTGCGCCCACACCTCGGGCGCATGGCTCGCGACGATGAGCTGCCCGCCCCGCTCGCGCACCACGAGCTGCTCAAGCGCGGCCAGGCTGCCCCGCATCAGGCTCAGGTGCTGGTGCAGCTCGGGCTCGTCGAGCAGCACCACACCACCCGGGCTCGAGAAGCGGAGCACCGTGACCAGGGTGATCAGCAGCGCTTTTTCGCCGGCGCTGAGCGCGTCGAGCGTCAGGACCTGACCGCTCTGGAGCTGAAACCGCGGCCGTTGCGTCGCCGCGTCGAAGTCGTCGAGCAGCGTCAGGCCCGGCAAGAGCGCAGAGAGCTGCGCGCGCAGCAGCGCCCACTCGGGCTTGCGCGCGAGGGCGAGGCCGCGCATGAGGACCTCGAGGTGGTCCATCCCGTCGCGCGCGTGGTAGCGGGGCGCGGCGATCCAGGCGGGTGAGCGGGCGGGGCTCTGCAGGTCTCGCGGTCGAAGCGCAGCGACGAAGCGGTGCTCGGCGTCGACGAGCGTGACGTTGGGCGGCGCGACCTCTGCGGTGCCGTACTCGGCGGCCGCGAAGCGCTCGTCCCAGTCCGCGAGCACCGCTTCGCTGACCGCCTCGGCTGCACCCGCAAAGGCCGCGTCGCTCATCAGCACCGGCGCAGCGTCGCCGGTCGACTGCACCTCGGCCAGCCAGCGCTGCGCGGACCCCTGCCAGAGCCAGAGCCGCGGGACGGGCCCCGGCAGGCCCTCGACGAGCACGCCAGCGGTGGACCCGGCGGGCGCGCCTGGATCCGTCGCCACCAGCCGCTCGGCCCGCCGGCGCGTCGCGCTGCGGCGGAACCAGACCCAGAGCGCGTGCACGGCGCGCAGCCAGGTGCTCTTGCCGGCGCCGTTGGGCCCCCGCACGCAGGCCGAGCCGCGGGCCTGGTCGTCAATCAACAGCCCCGCGCTGTGCCCGTGCAGCGGGCCGATCTGGTCGAAGAAGACACGGCGGATCAACATGAGGGCTCCCGCGGGCGCTGTACCCCGGCGGCGCAGGGCAGCGCCAGCCGCGGGGGTGCTGCCCGCTGAGCGCGCCGCCAGGGCGGGGGATGTGCGTTCTTGGGCCGGGGAGGGGCGGCGCTGTCGCACCTCTTGCTTGCTCTCGGCGGCGGGGTTGGCCCGCCCGCAGCGTCCTCGCCCGTTCTCAGAAGCACGGCGGGCCATCCCACACGCCCCACGCCCGTTCTGAGAAGCACGCCGGGCCCTCCCACACCCCCCACGCCCGTTCTGAGAAGCACGCCGGGCCCTCCGAGACCCCCCACGCCCGTTCTGAGAAGCACCGGCCCGCCCGCGCGTGGGCCGGCCGGCGCCGATCCGCGACCCGCGGCCGCTCAGCCGGGCTCGCCCTCGCCCGCGGGCTCGTCGCCCTCGGCGCCGCCGCGGGGGGTGCGGCGGCGGGTGGCCTCTTGCTCCTCGAGGATGGGCCGCAGCAGGCGCTGGGCCAGGGCCGGGTCGCCCTCGGACACCACGAGGGCGTGGGCGACGAGGTGGCAGAGGCCGTCGTGGGCCTCGGCGGCGGCCGCGCGCAGGTCGGCGTAGCTCAGCTCGCCGGCCTCGCGGCGGGCGGCGGCGTAGCGCAGCTCGAAGCGGTCGATGGCCGCGAGCAGCGGGCGGAGGATCGGGCCGAGGCGGGCGGCCTCGAGGTCGGCGGCCCAGGCCTCGCTGCGCAGCAAGGCGGCGAGCGCGGCGTTGTGGGTGCGCTGCTCGGCGAAGGGCGCGCTGACGTGGCCGATGAGGCCCGCGGGGAAGGCCGCCTCGAGCAGCCGGTGGGCGAGCTGGCCCTCGGGCTCTTCCACGCCATAGGCGCCGAGGTCGGCGACGAGCTTGCGGTGCAGGCGCCCGACGTAGGCGTCGACCGCCGCGTCATCGGCGACGAGGTCGGGGGTGCTGGCCAGCGCCTCGGTGATCGCGCGGGTGGCGCCGGCGCCGCGCTGCCGGTCCCAGCTCGCCTGCAGGCCGCGCAGCCGCTCGGCCACGCCTCGCTGGCGGGCGATGGCCGAGCGCAGGCCCTCAAGACCGAGATCGGCGCTCGCGGCGGCGTCATCCATCATGTCAAGGGCGGTGAGCTGCCGCTCGGCGGACAGGCGGTGCAGCTTGACGAGCGCGGTGGCCAACATGGTCCCCTCCAGGGGTGCGGGTGGGTCGGGCCCGACGGCGCCGCCGGGCTGCACGGAGCCTACCGCAGGGCGCCGGATCCGACCGCAGATCGACGTGGGGCCTGCGCGAGAGCCCGCGCGGGCACGGGCAGGCGACC